>CAMEHU010000016.1 GCA_945917765.1 uncultured Lachnospiraceae bacterium
AACTCTAAGGCTTGGGTGGCTACGACCCTTCACAACCTTTTTTATAAGGCTTGGGTGGCTACAACATTTTGCAAATTATACATAATAAAAAAATAATTTCTGTGGCGTAAACTTATTATGTGTATTGCTGTAGACGCCTGCACCTCTCACAGTATATGCAGCAAAAAAATTGACGCTCAATTTTTATATTTGTTGTTCTCTCTAAAGCAAAAAAGTAGACTATAAAAGTCCACTTTCTTATCTGCTTCACAAATTTAAAATAATTTTTTTAAAATTCATACAACTAGAACTCACTAATCTCAATACTCTCAATAACAACATCCTGAACAGGTTTTCCTGTTTGTGCATCAGTCTTAACACCTGCAACCTTATCAACAACATCCATTCCCTCAATTACTTGCCCAAAAACAGTATGACGGAAAAACAAATGCATACTTCCACCATAAATCTTATATGCTTCTAATAAATTTTCTGGATATCCATTTTGTTTCAAGAGATTTTCTGTTTCTTCATCATATTTGGCTTGTTCAATAAAGAATTGGCTTCCATTTGTATTTGAACCAGCATTTGCCATACATAATGCTCCTCTGTATGGAACTAAGTCATATGAAAATTCGTCTTCAAAATTCTTTCCCCATATACTTTCTCCTCCAGCTCCGGTACCTGTTGGGTCTCCTCCTTGAATCATAAAATCATCAATAATTCTATGGAAAGTTAATCCATTATAATAACCATCTTTAGCATGTGTTATAAAGTTCTCAACCGCTTTAGGTGCTTCATCTTTAAAAAACTTAACTTTAACATCACCATATTTTTTAATATGAATTGTTGCAATTGTTTCTCCTTTTTCAGGTTTTGCAACTTGTTTTTCAGCAGATTTCACAAAATCTAGTGATTCAACATCTACCTTTTCTTTATTGTTTTTCTCATTATTTGAAGTGTTAGTTGTTGTATTATTTGTGTTATTTTTTGAATTATTATCACATCCTGTTAAACACACTATTAAAATTAGCATTGATATTAAAACTAAACCGATTTTCATATATTTCATAATTAATCAAAATCCTCCTTATGTATCTTATAAAGCTTATTATCACTTATACTAACTAGTATTCTTCAATTTTAACATATAATTTTTCAACATCAGAATATAGCTTTTCAACCTCAATTTTTGTAATTTGAGTATCGTCTTTAAATGCAAATTTATTCATTGCATCTAAAACAATTTTAACAACATTATCAATATCAGGTTTTTTTGTTGGGCTAATACTATTTCCAAGCATTTTTTCTTTCATCATCTTACTTGCAGATTTTGGAACTTCAAAAAATGCCTTTATACTAACCTTTGCCCTTCCCTCCATTGACTTATATCTCGGATACTTTAATAAAAAGTACTGCTCTACTAAACTTTCATAATCTTTTGTTCTAGTAGGAGTATAAACTTGTCCAGTATAACTATTTAATCTAGGACGACCTTTTCCTATGATTTTTGCTGGAACTTCAAATTCATAAACCATATTTTTACTCCTTTATAATCATATCTTCAAAATTATTGCTTTCACCTTCTGGATAACAATAATCAAAAACTAAAAATTCATCATTTAATTTATATGCATATCTTTCTATTGTATAATTAGAATTCTCTCTTTTTATTGGAACTTTTATTGTTTGGAATTCCAAACCTGCAATAAATTCTGTATAAATCTCATTTCTAGCATCTTCTTCAGAAGTATTTTCTAGGTATTCTTTTGCAGTTTTTTCTTCTATATCATTACTGTTCACTTTCAAAAAATAAACCATTCTTTTTTTATCTGGATCCATAGCAATTATTTCATATGCATTTTTTCTTCCAAAATATACTTGAATCTGATTTTGTGTTAAAATGTTTAAATTATCTTTTGGAACGAATTTCAAACCTGTATTATCTATAGTTTTTTCATTAACTCTTTCAACTAAAATTATATTATATGGATAATCTAAATATTTTGTTTTTATTAATTTCTGACTTATCATTCTAAAATTCTCATTGTTAAAAATCCTATTATATAAATCAGCATTTTCAGAATCTATAATCCAAATTCTTCCTGTACATTTATTTAAAAAATCTATGCTTGTAGTAACTTCAAGTTGTTTTCCGAATGCTTCATATGCAGGTCCTACTCCCCAATCCTCCGGATTATAATAAATTTGATTATTATCTGTAAAATGAAGACCAACAACTGCTCCTGCACCAAAACTTGATTCACTATAAACTATTAAATCATCCTCTTGAATATTTTCACTTAAATATGTAATTTGTTTCATATTACTTTTATCATATGCTTCTCTAATTTGTAAGAAATTACTTCCAATTGCGATAATAACTGTACCTGCACATATTAGACCAATAATAAACTTGTTTTTTTCTTTTGCTAAAAAATAGCTTATAAAAAAGATAAATAAACCTGTTATTACAAATAAATATCTGTAATAAATAATTGAAGTTTTAAGCAAAAGCGTCATAACTAGTGCTGCTACAATAACTAATATATAAATTGAAATTGATGCAACTCCTATCAAGTATTCATTTTTATCTCTTTTTGCTTTTATTATTTTATATATTAAATATATAACTAATAATGTTTGAAATACAAAGCCTATAACTGGTTTAACATTTCCTGCAAATTGTGTACCCAATAATTCATATATTGTTCCTGGAAATTCAAATCCAATCCAAAAACCTTTTGCAACATTTTTCATTTGCTTCATAAAACACATAATCCATGGAATATATGCAACTAATTGAATTGCTCCAAAGCTTAGAATTTTAATAATTGACTCTTTTTTCTTTTCTTTTATCAAATATGCTAATAAAATACAATTTATAATTCCAGCTGCCATTAAACCATAATAATGCACAAAAATACATGCTAAACTTGTTAAGCCAAAAATAATCCAATTCTTATTGTTTTTGTCATTTTTAAATAATCTATATGCGTAAATAGCAAGAATTGTAACTAACAAAATTGCTAAAGAATACATTCTTACTTCTCCAGTATACATACATATTGCTGGCATAAAATACGAGAAAAATGTAAAAAATATTCCAACTTTTTCTCCAAAATCCTTTTTAATATGTGTAAATCCTAAAATTCCCAAACATGAAATACATATCGCTGAAAACACTCTATACGCAATTATTGTTCCATTCATAGAAATCTTTAATGCATTTGCTATTAAATAAATTATATGTAAAATCCAATAATATAAAACAGGGTGAACATCATTTCCTCCTATTCGCCAAATTTCTGAAAATGATTTATTCGCTAGTCCAACTGAATAAGCTTCATCAAACCATAGATTGGGATGAAAAATACTTATACAATTAAACAATATTCCAATTATTATAAGTACAATGTGTAGTTTTTTTATATTAGTCTTTTTCATTGTATACGAATTTCTCCTTTCTTTGTGCCAATGGGTCTTTGTGCCAATGGGGACGGGGCAATTTGGCACAATTTTCATGTAAAATTAAAACATTTTGGGGACTATCTTGTTTTGTTTCATTTTTGAAACATTTCAAGACCGTCCCGGTTTGTTTCACTTTTGAAACATTTTAAGACCGTCCCGGTTTATTTCATTTTTTTAATCACCTAAACAAATACCTATATTTCTTGCAGTTTTAACTAAATCATTATCCATGTTTACTTTTCTAATGTTGCTTTCTGCTGTATTTCCAGAAACAGCACCAATTGTTTTATTATTTCCAACAACATCCTCTAAAGAAACTGAATCTAGTTTTCCATCTTTTATAACTGTTAACACATTAAATTTTCCTTCTAATGCTAGTTCCATTGCTTTTGAACCATATTTTGTTGAAAGAACTCTATCAAATGCTGTAGGTGTTCCACCTCTTTGCATATAGCCTAAAACAGTGCATCTTGCTTCCATTCCTGTTAATTCTTCTAATTGTTTGGCAACAATACTTCCAACGCCTCCAAGTTTAGTATTATCAACACCTGTGCCATTGTCTCTCATCTGCTCTACAGTAATTGTTCCACCTTTTGGCATTGCACCTTCTGCAACAACAACTATACTGAAATTTTTTCCCATTTCTCTTCTGTGATTTATTTTCTCAACAGCTTTATTAATATCATATGGTATTTCAGGAATCAATGCAACATCAGCACCACCAGCAATTGCTGATTCTAATGCTATCCAGCCAGCATATCTTCCCATTACCTCTAAAACCATTATTCTATGATGTGTTTCACCTGTTGTATGCAGTCTATCTAATGCATCTGATGCAACAGAAACCGCTGTATTATAGCCAAAAGTTATATCTGTACATGCAACATCATTATCAATTGTCTTAGGAACTCCAATTACATTTATTCCCTTCAAAGAAAAATCTCTTGCAGACTTTTGAGTTCCATCACCACCTAATGTGAATAAGCAATCAAATCCGTCATTTTTAATGTTTTCAACACATATATCAGATAAATCTTTATACACTACTTTCCCATCTAATTGAGTAACTTTATAATTAAAAACATTAGCATTTGTAGAAGAACCAATAATAGAACCACCTTTTGGTAATATTCCAGAAGCTTTTCTACTATCTGAAGTACTCAATGGTATATATTCATTTTTTAACAAACCTCTATATCCTTCTATAAAACCATAACATTCAACCCCGTGCTCTTCTGCTGTTTTAACAATTGCTCTTATAACAGCATTAAAGCCTGAAACATCTCCACCATTAGCTAAAATAGCTACTTTTTTTACCATTCGTAAATTCCTCCTTTGTTTTTCCATAGTATTCCTTCATTATTATACCAATTTTTTAGAAATTTACAACACCAAATGGCTAAAATTTTCACCTTTTTCTTCCCTCTAAAATAAAAATTAGTAAAAGTTATAAAAAAATAAGTGATGTCGAAAAAAGTCGATGATAGAAAATTTATTAATCTGTAGTGAGTGCGCAGTTTGGCGCTCCCACCTTTCGTCTTCTGCTCAAACTCAAACGCCAGCAAACGAACGAAAGATTAATAACATTTTTATCATCGACTTTTTTCGACATCACTTATTTTTTTATAACTTTTACTAATTTTTATTTTAGAACTTCTTTCATACAAGTATAAACCTTTCCTGACCAAGAAGTAGGATCACAATAACATCTACCAACACCAGTTATAGTTGCACCATGGTAAAAACTTGCACCAGGAGTTAAATATCTTTCACCTAACAATTTAATCATTGCCTCAAATCCAGCTTCATCATTAGGATATGAAATTAATTTTCCCCCAGTCATAAGACTTGAATAATTATGAGTATTTTGATGTTGTGGAGCAGAACACCAAGCTGACTCAATACCGCAAATACCCAAAACAAATATCTCATTTACATTATACTTTTGACAACATTCCCAAATCCAACCTGCATTTTTACCTAAAATACCAGTTCTATCACATTTCATATTTTGAACTAATGAAATAAAATCTTCTTTTGATAAACCAGTTGTTTTAGAAACATCCATATCAAAACTTATTTTAACATCCTCTAATTTTGTGTACTCAACTAATTCTTTGTAATCTTCTGATGACTGGTTTTCTTCTGGATTAATATTAACATGTTTTCCAAATCTATTTACATCAGAACGACTTGAAACAGTTGCAACAATACTGTTTTCGTTTATTACACCTGATGTTTGCACATCATTTTCATTAATTTCCATTTTAACTGTCATATTTGATTGTTGACTATTATTTTGATTTTTTGCAATTTTAATTATACCTTTGTTAGTAAGATTTAATACTGTTCCGATAACTGCTATAATTAATAATATAGAAATAGTTACTATCATAACAATCATCATTTTTTTATTTTTCATTTAAAAATTCATTCCTTTCTTGATTTGTTTAAAGTTTTTATTTAACAATAAAGACTTATTTTTTATTGCTAAATATGCCCTTAAAAAATTTCAACAATATTAATTATACCATTTTTTCTCTTTTTTGTCAAAATCAGGTGGCTTTTAAATCTTTTACTAAAAAAAGCAATTACAAAAAGGTAATTGCTTTTTTTAGTTCTTTAATTAAAAATACATTCTTGGCAATGATGGTTCTGCTTGACTTTCATCCAATTCTTCAACAAGCATGATAGGCATTGCTTCAGGAGCTACTTCTTTTATCCAATTAATAATAACATATGTGTCTAAAGTTTCGTTGTATTCACCTTTTTTATTTCTTTTTCCAGTAAATGGAGCATAGTTTTTGGAATACCACTTTTCAAACGCTTGCTGATATAATTCAATATCTTTTCCAAGGAATGGATTAAATTGAATCATACTTAAAATCATTGGAAATTCAACAATAACTTTCATAATTTCCTCCTTTTTAGAAATACCATACATATGATAAATACTTTTTACCTAGAATACCATTTAAAACCAAATAAATATTACAACACTATCTTCCCTATCGCCTCATCTAAAGTAACAGTTTCTTGCTCCCCTGTTTCCATATTCTTCAATGAAACCATATCAGTTTTAATCTCATCCTCACCAATAACAATAACATACGGAATATTTAATCTGTTTGCATATTTAAACTGATTCTTAATTTTAGCTTTATCAGTATAGATTTGAGTATTAATTCCATTTTCTCTTAATTTAGTAGCTATTTCAATACTTTTACTAAAATCGTCAACCATTGAAATAATCATAACTTTTGAAATTGATCTATTTCCCGCTTCTATAATTTTATTATCAGTCAATTGAAAAAACAATCTTGTTAAACCTATTGAAATACCAACTCCTGGCATTTTTTTATCTGTATAATAACTAGATAAATTATCATATCTACCACCAGAACATACACTTCCTAATTGTCTATATTGATTTAAGAAAGTTTCATACACAGTTCCTGTATAATAATCTAAACCTCTAGCTATAGTTAAATCAATCTTATAATTTTCAGTTGGAACTCCGAATAATTTGATATTATTAGCAACTTCTTCTAATTCGCTAACACCTAGTTCAAACAAATCATTTTTAATATTTAAATTTCTTAATGAATTAATAGTTTCTTCAATATTTCCTGTTATAGAAATAAAGTTCATAATAGTATCAATTTTTTCCTGCTCAACACCTAAATCAGCAATTTCTTTAATAACATTTTCTTTACCGATTTTGTCAATTTTATCAATAATTCTTAAAATATTAACAGAACTATCTTTTAAATTTAAAAACTCAAATAAACCGTTTAATATTTTTCTGTTGTTAATGCTTATTGTAAAATCATCAAAACCTAATTCTTTAAAAGTATTATAAATAATACTTGGGATTTCTGCATCATTAATTAAACTTAATTCATCTTCACCAATTATATCAACATCACATTGATAAAATTCACGGTATCTACCTCTTTGAGCTTTTTCTCCTCTATATACTTTACCAATTTGATATCTTCTAAATGGGAAAGTTAAATTAGGATAGTATTCAGTAACATATTTAGCAAGTGGTACAGTTAAGTCAAATCTTAATGCTAAATCTGAATCTCCTTTATTAAATCTATAAATTTGTTTTTCAGTTTCTCCACCAGCTTTTGCAAGAAGCACTTCTGAAGATTCTATAATTGGTGTATTTAATGGTAAAAATCCAAATTTCTCGTATGTTTTTTGAATTTTCTCCTTCATTTCATTAAATAATATTTGTTCATTTGGTAATAGTTCCATAAATCCTGGCAATGTTTTTGGTAATACTTTTTCACTCATTTTTTATTCCTCCTATATTTCTCTCTTTTTATATTCTTATTTAATACTATACAAAAAAGCTATCTGTAAGTATTTATTTCCTACAAATAGCTTTTTATTTTATCTCAAAATATTTTTAAACTATCGTAGGCAACACATTATAGCCTGTACCTACGCATATTTTTGCAATAGTTACAAGCTCTTGTAATGATGATGTAGTTTGTTTAAAAATATTTCTAATTTCATATAAATTCCTCTTTTCTGTTTAATTTGTATATTAAAATATTACCACTTTTGACCAGATATGTCAATATAAATTTTGCGATTTTAATAAAGTAGAGTAGCAAAAATCTGGAAATTATGTAACATTTAAAAATATATTAATACGAAGTGGAGTGCGCAGTTTGGCGCCCCCACCTATAGTCTTCTACCCAAACTCCAACGCCAGCAAACGAACGGAGTATTAATTATATTTTTAAATGTTACATAATTTCCAGATTTTTGCGGTCCACTTTAACAAAATCAAATATCCACTACTTTAAACTAATATGAATCGTCTCCACATCAACCCCTATTTCCCTACATACAACATTCTGAATCTGAGCAACATCTGCTTCAGATAACTTCTCAGCCTTAACAATCACACTAGTACTATTATCATTAACAAAAATAACAACATCCTCAAAGCCTAAATTCTTAATCAAATTCTCAGCAATCATAATAGAATTTTTTCTATTGTTAATATTAGTAATCTCTTGTGAAGAAATATTTTTTTGTTCCGGAGAAATTGTACTACTTTCTAATAGTCCTTGATAGGTTTCTAACATTTGTGAATACATCTTATCTCTTTCCAGTCTAGAACCCACAAAATAATCGGCTTGATAATTTGTTGCTGATGTTGTTTTTAAATTTGAAGAACTGCTTGATGTAGCATCTGTTGAAACACCATCTTCTGTTGCATCATCTTGAAGAGAAACGCTACTAGCAGCAGTTTTATCATTATTTACATTCTCATCATTAGAATTATCAGAAGAATTTGTAGAGTTTTCATTATTGTCGTTTTTTTCCGTATTTGGGCTAGAATTTTCGCTATTTTCAACAGAATTATTACTATTAACTAATCTTGCATCACCTATTCCTGCCATTGTTTCTGAATCAAGTAATGCTCCAGTTTGCAAACTGTCTTTTACATTTGAAGTATAGCTCATATATCCTACAGTTATAAGCATTAGAGCTAATACAGAAATAATAATTTGATTTCTTTTTAAAATTTTCATAATGAAATACATTCCTTTCTTTCTAAATGTTTTTATATCACTTCATATCAAACACTTGAATCTTATGTGTAGGTAGCCCTGTTGCAACTTGTGCAGCTTGTATAATATTACTTTTCACAACACTATTATTTTCACATTTTGCTAAAATAACCGCTCCTTTAATTTCAGGTGTTATGACACTACTTGTAACTACATTTTTTTGACCATTATTATCCTCATAAACAACTTCTTTTTTGCTTGAATTTTCATTTATAGTTCGTACTCCGCCCTTGAGTATCTTCCTCTTTAGTAGTACTTTGTTGATTATCTTCATTATACATTGGTATTACTTTATTAGTTTCTGAATATGTAATTAAAACCTTTACTGCCTCGACCCCTTCTAAGTTGTTTAAAATTTCTTCTATCTGTTTTTCAAGTGTGTTGCTTTGTTCCATATTATTAGTTGGTACTACTGTTTGTTCTGCAAAATTTGTAGAAGTGTTTTCCTTTTTTGTGCTTTTTTTATTACCGTTCCAAATATAATTAATAAATATTATTGTAGCGATTAAAATTATTCCAAAAACTACAAGATTTTCTAGTGTTTTTTTATTATTATTTTCTAGTTTTGCAAGACACTTTTCTTTAAAATTTCCCAATGCTTCCACCTCCTCTTGTATTTACCAAATTTTCTTTAATTTTTTGAGCATAATGTGTCTATTTTATTTATAGACTTTCCTATTGCTTAACTTATAAAAATATTTTTCTCACTAATAGCATACACATCAGCTAGATATTCTTTTAATTTTCTTTTTTCACTTTCACTAATAATAGACTTTTCCTCTTGTTTCTGCTCTTTTCCACTACCACCAAGATCAACTTTGATGTTTTCTATATTTTCTATAATTGTTGTTGTATTATATGAATTATTTTGAGAATTTACTGTTTTTTCTTTAACATCTGTAACTTTAAATTCAATTTTATTTAATGTATATTCCTCATTATCCAAGATTTCAACATTTATATCACCTGTTAAATAGCCTTTTTGACTTATTTTTGACTTGATATCTATTTTTAAATTTTCTTCATACATCTTTTTTATTGCTTTTTCATTATTTGTTTGAATATTAGCTGTTTCAACAGTTTTATCATCTAAATTTTTTATGTAATAATCAGATTCTATTAAATCTTTATCATTATTTCTGAATTTATTTATAACTGGAGATATAATACTAAATAAAACAAATATCCCAATAACCATTTTTACATATTTTCCATTTCCATTATTAGGCAATAACATTTCTATTATTGTTGCAATAATAACTACAATAATAATTCCCTTTGACCAAATTACAATAAATGACAATATATCACCTCCAAAATTTTGTATACATTAAACATACATTTTAGCTATACATTGCTGAGCTATTTGAAACTCTTACAATTATTGTAACTCCTATAATTAACATTACTGACACACTACATAAAATAGCTAACAATAATTTAAAAGTATCTCCCATATTTGATAATAATTTTACTATTTTCGCATCAGCAATTGGTTGACATAAAGCAGAGCCAAGATAATACATTGTCATTAATGTAATTAATTTAAATATTGGCACAACACAAATTCCGATAATAATTATTACTCCAACAACACCTAGCGCATTTTTTAGAATAATACTACAGCCCATTACAGTATCAACAGCATCACCTAAAATTTTCCCAACAACAGGTATGAAATTTGAAACTGCAGCTTTTGTTGTTTTGGCTGTTACACCGGTCAATACTGCTACTTAAACTTCCCTCTAATGAGGTTATCCCTACAAAAAGTGTTAACATTACACCTAATACCCATATAGTACTTGACTTGAAAAATTTAGCTAATTTATCTATTTGAACTTTATCTGATATTTGAGAAATAATTCCTAACGCTGTTGATACCAAGACAATTGGAATTACTACATTTACAATAAAATTTCCTATAATAGTAACCATAAACAAAAGAATTGGTTGAATTGTTCCCGCAGAAGTAATGCTACCTGTGGTTATCATTAGCGTTATTAAAATTGGAATTAGCAAATTTATAAATGCTACTAGATTTTGAATTGATTGTTTTACTATTTCGATAATTTCCGCAAAACTTGTCATTATTAATGAAACGATTAAAATATATTGAACAAAATATGCAACTTGACTTGTTGACTTATTTTCTAAACTATCTCCTATTGATTTTAAAATACCATGAATTACAACAATAACTATTACACTACCTATAACAATTGATGAATTTAAAATTTCTTTTCCAAATAGACTTACAAATAATCTAATTAGTTTTACATTATCTATATTTCCAGAAATTGCTGTTGATAATAAATCATTTAAATCTATTCCTGGAAGTGCTTTTTTTGTATATTGTTCTGATTGTTTAATAAAACCTTGAATATCTAAAGTTTCTTTTTGCGTATTAATTATTTCATTTGTATTTGAATTATTACCATAAAAATCTTTTTTATTTTCTGCATTACAATGTATGTAATCTCCTGGATTTATAAAAACTATAAATTCCAACATAATAAAAACAATAATAATTTTCTTCATTTGCTCACCTTTTATGTAATTGGATTTAATTTGGATTTTTTAAGTCCTATTTTATATATTAATATCTTATGGAAGAACTTTTATAACAGTTTCTAATAAGCTTGTAATGATTGGAATAGAGACTGTTACAATCATTACCTTTCCTCCTATATCCATTTTATTTGCTATTGCACTTTCGCCGACAATCTTTACAAATACTTACAGCAAATTCTGTTAATATTGCAATTCCTGTTATTTTTAAAAGTAGCATTATATATGTAGTATTTACTGCTGTTTTACTTGCAAAATTATTTAATAAATCTATTATATTTGTTAGTTTGTCAAAAACTAGCATTAGAATTAGTACACTTGCACCTAATGATACATAAACTGCAAATTCAGGCTTGTACTGTTTTATAATAATTATTATAAAAAGTGAAACTAACCCTATTCCAATTATCTTAACTATTTCCATCTTTTGTGCTCCTCCTTATTTAGTTATAAATTAAACATTGTTTTTACTGTTGAAAATAATGTACTTATTTCCTTCACAACCATTGTTAATACAATAACAACTCCTGCTAAAGTTGTCATCATTGCTTGATCATCTCTTCCTGCCTTTACTAATACTTGATGTAGAACCGCTACTAAAATTCCAACACCTGCAATTTTAAATAATAAATCAATATTCATATTAATGTGTCTTCCCTTCTATTTGTATTTTTTATAATTATTTTTAATTTATAATAATTATTCTCATTTTTGATTTATATGAGAACAATTACAATAATAAGTCCTACAATTGCTCCTAATTTCTGATACATTTTTTCATTTTTATTTTTAGCTTCAGTTGCCTCATTTATTTGTTGCTCTAAAAAACTATTTACTAATTGTATTTGATTAATTTGTCCTTCAACATCTGTTTTTCCAAGTAATTTCCCCAATGTTTTTATGCTGTTTTTATCTTCTTTTTTTAAATTTGCTCCATTATCTTCAACAGATTTTTCCCAAGCTTCTCCTGCAAGAAGATTTCTACTATTCATATTATTAATAGTGTCATCAAATATTTTACCTGCCACGCCATCTATTTTTGTTGATATTTCTTTAAAAATTTCTGGAATTGTTTCAAAAGAAAAATTAATTTTTACTTCAAAGATATTTAACGCATTTTTCAGATTTTTTAATATTTTAACTCTATTTGAATATTTTTTTGAAATTAAAATACCTATAATCGTGCTTGTACAAAAAATCATTATTAATAAAACAAATTTAAGTACATACATACCATTCACCTCAATTATAGTATATTCTTGATGAATTAATTTTAGAACTATAGAAAATAAAAAACGCAAAGAATATTTTATACTAAACCTAAAAGTTGGATAGTAAAAATATTCTTTGCGCTTGTATATTTATTTTTTAGAATATTTATTTGACACATCTGCATACATCTTTTTTAAATATTTAGGATTCAATCCAGCATCTAAACCATCATCTGCAATTTTTTTTAGCACTGAGTCCATGAACTCTATAGTTGCTGGATGTTTTAACACAGGTCCAGGTTTTTCTATATTTGTCCAATATTCAAATGGTTCTTTTTGATTCCAATCTTTACCATTATACACCATTCCAGCAGCAATTTTATCACAAACAGCTTCAACTATATACTGATATGGTAAAAAAACAGGAAATCTTTGAGTTTTACTTATATCTTCCCAATATTCAAAATGATGTTTATTTCTTCCTTTATGATGAAGCCAAGACAAACTATAGCCCTTGTCTTCCCTACATACATGAAGTGGACTTCTTTTTCCATTATAGTATTTTACACTTTCAAAAAATTCTGTTGGTGAATATTTTGACAAATCGTGTAACAAACCTCTCCATGGTATTCCCGCTTTAATTGATAACCTAAATACATACCATCTATGTTTATTTACTAAACAAAAATGTTTCCAAATTTTTACTGGCAAACTTAATTCTTTCATTTTACACCTCTATTATTTGCTATTATTTTAGTTTGATAATTTAATTATTCATAAATATTTTCTTACTGCAATTATATCCTTTTTTTATCTATTTGTAAAATAAAATTTTAATAATTTTTTCCGAATAATAACATTTTTTATATTTCCTTTTTTAAATGAATCTAAAAAAATAATTCTTTCGAATATTTTTAAATTTATTAATTTATTTATTTCTGGGTTTAGTTTCAAATCCGTAAAACAACTACCATGCGCTGTAAAAATACCTTTTACTCCAGAGCAAATAGCATAATTTATAATTTCTGCATCATCTTTATTTCCAATTTCATCAGCAATAACAACCTGTGGAGCTAATGACCTAATGGCCATTCTTATTCCTAAAACTTTTGGAACATTATCTAATACATCAGTTCTAATCCCAATATCATTTTGAGGTACGCCTTTATGCATTGCAGAAATCTCTCCTCTTTCATCAATAACAGAAACATTTACTCCTTTAAAATTAATTTCTGGCATACCATTACTAATTTTATTTACAATATCTCTTAACATTGTTGTTTTTCCAGCACCAGGAGAAGATACAATTAATGTATTAAAAACTGTATTTTTTTCAATATCTATAACATATTGTAATAATGGCATACTACAATTTGGAATTTCCTTTGCAATTCTTATATTTAAAGAATATAAATTCGTTATATTTGTAACTTTTCCATCTTTTACAACAACACTACCACTTATTCCAACTCTATGTCCTCCAGGAATTGTAATAAAACCTCCACAAATTTGATTCTGATATGTATATATTGAATTACTACAACAAACTTGAAAAAGATTTAAAATCTCATCAGAACTCACTTTGTAATTCACAATAATATCATTTACCCCAACTTTTAAAATAACAGGCTTGTCCACTCTAATTCTTATTTCATCAACCTTTTCTAAATTCACATTTTCCATTGACTTTAATAATCCTTCAGGAAAACTTTTAAACAATAATATTTTTAATAATTCTAATTTTTCTAGTTTATTCAATATATCATCTCCTATATTAAATATATGCATAAAAAAATAAAATAGAACTTTCCTCTGTCTTCTGATTCAAAAAAATTATAAGAATTAATTTATAATCTCTTGCATATACTAAAAAAAAGTAGTATACTATTCACATGTTTTTATTTTTTTAAACTACACAATTCACTACAAAACATACTAGACATTATAGATAATGTTAAGGAGGTGAATTTAGATGGCAAACAAAACCCTCATGGATGCTATACAGGAGTATATCGCAAACTGCAAAATTGCAGTTGATAATGCTTTAAAATTAGCTTCTTCAGAGGAAATCGAAAAATCTTTAAGGGACCTTGAAGTGGCTAATAATATGCCAAATAATCCTGACATGTTTTTCGAAGTACAGAGAGAAATGTTCCTCTGCTCATCCATCTAAGCAAAAAGGCCACTGGTATTCCAGTGGTCTTTCTTGTATATATTAGATTATCTTTTTTATCAATTTATAATTTAAAACAATATTCTTATAAATACTATTCTTCCCAGTTATGATATACATTTGTTACATCATCTAAATCATCTAACATATCTAAAAATCTTTGCATTTTAGCTGCTCCATTTTCATCTAATGATGTATAAGTTGTAGGAACCATTTGAACTTCTGCTTCTAAGAATTCTAATCCTTGTTCTTCTAATTTTTCACGAACTGTAGAAAAATCATCTGGTGCTGTTGTAATTTCATAAACTTCATCTTCTGCTGAAAAATCTTCTGCACCGCTTTCTAGAGCTAACATCATTAAATCATCTTCTGACATCTCTGTTGATTCTTTATCAATTACAATTACACCTTTTTTATTAAACATGTAAGATACACATCCTGATGTTCCTAAGTTTCCACCTGATTTATCAAATGCGTGACGAACATCAGCAGCTGTTCTGTTTTTATTGTCTGTACTTCCTTCAACTATAACAGCAACACCATTTGGTCCGTATCCTTCATATATTACTTCTTCGTAATTTGCTGTATTTCCTGCTCCTGATGCTTTTTTGATAGCATTGTTTATTGTATCATTTGGCATATTTGCAGCTTTACATTTAGCAATAACATCTTTTAATTTTGAGTTTCCTGCTGGATCTGGTCCACCATTTTTAACTGCTACTAAGATTTCTCTTCCTAATTTTGTAAATATTTTACCTCTTGCAGCATCTGCTTTTCCTTTTTTTGCTTGAATATTGTGCCATTTTGAATGTCCACTCATTTTTTAATTCCTCCTTATTGTTTTTTGCTTGATTTCAAGGCTTTTGGAGCCTTTTTATTTGTATTTTGGTTATTTTTTAGCTTTGTTGAAGTTTGTTGATTTTAGTGGGTTTTCGGTGATGTGTGTTGAAACGATTGTGCCAGAATTGTGCTAAAAATTGCGCTAAAATTTTATGTTAACGAAATTATGGGTTTTAATTTCATAAAAAAAAGTAATTATAAAAATTACCTTTTTCATTATAGCATACAAATTTTATTTTGAATAGAGGTTTTGAGTAAAAAACTTAATTTCACAACCACGAGTTGTTTTGTTTTCTTGGATTACATTGTATTTTCAATATTTTTATATAATTAAAGTAGATAAAATTTTATGTTCATTTTGACTACTTTATTTTAACACTAAATACTTATTAACAAATTTTTTTATTCATTTAAGTTGTTTATATTTTTAAAAATCTAATTTTATCGTCCAATTGAATAATATTCTACTCCGTTTGAATTCATAATATCTTTGTCGTATATATTTCTTCCATCATATACTAAAGGTGTTTTCATTATATTTTTATACGTTCGTGGAGAAATATCTTTTATTTCATCCCACTCCGTAAAAATGAAACAAGCATTGGCTTTATCTAATGCATCTTTTGGATTTTCTGTATAATGTATTTGATTTTTAAACATCCTCTTTGCATTGTTCATTCCAACAGGATCATACAAATAAATATCAGCCCCATTTTTTAATAATAATTCTATGTTTTTTATGGCAGGTGCTTCTCGTAAATCATCTGTGCCAGGTTTAAATGTAATACCCAACACTGCAATTTTTAAGCCATTAAATGTAATCAGCCTATTGGATGCCTTTTGGTATAATTTTAGTTTTTGATTTTCATTAACATCAACAGCTGCTTCAATCGTTTTTAATGTATATCCATGTTGTTTAGCAATGTATTTTAATGCTTTAGTATCTTTTGGGAAACAACTTCCTCCATATCCAATTCCTGCATGTAAAAAACTACTGCCTATTCTAGGATCATAACTCATTCCTTCAGCAGTATCTTCTATATCAGCTCCGACTAATTCACATAGATTGGCAATATCATTCATATACGATATCTTTAAAGCTAAGAAATTATTTGAAGCATATTTGATCATTTCTGCACTTCGTCTGCTTACAGATACGATAGGTAAATTAAATGGCTTATAAATTTCTTTTAATATACTTTCCGCTTTACTGCTTTCAGTTCCTATAACTATTCTTTTTGCATTTAATGTATCTCTAACAGCATATCCTTGTGATAGAAATTCTGGATTACTTGCAACCTCGATTTTTACATTATGTGTTAATGAATCTTTAATAAACTGCTCTACCTTATCATTAGTTCCAACTGGAACAGTTGATTTTACAACAACTAAGCAGTCTTTTTCTACATTTTCTGCAATTTGGCGTGATACAGTAGCAACATATGATAAATTTGCAGAACCATCTTCTTGTTCTGGAGTACCTACACCAATAAAAATTGCATCTGCATCTCTATATGCACTTTTATAATCAGTGGTATAGTCAAGTCTGCCGGCATTATAATTTTTTACCATTAATTCTTCTAATCCTTCTTCATAAATTGGACTTTTTCCACTTTTCATTACATTAACTTTGTTTCCATCAATATCAACGCATACTACGTTATGACCACGTTCTGCAAAACATACCCCTGCTACAAGTCCAACATAACCTGTTCCTGCAACTGCTATTTTCAATTTGTTAAATTTCCCTCCTTTATTGGTATAATTCAATAGTTTTTTCATACCAATCAACAAAGTTTTTAATTCCATCTTTAAAAGTAGTCTTTGGTTGATAATTTAATAGTTTTTTTGCTTTTGTTATATCGGCAAAAGTTCTAGTCACATCTCCAGGTTGCATTGGCATTCGTTTTATTTTGGGTTGTTTTTCTAAAACTTCACCTATTGTATTTATCATATCAATTAATGATATTGGTGAGGAATTTCCTAAATTTATTATTTCGTATACTTCTGAATTATCTTGAACATAATTACAAGAACTTATTATTCCTTTTACAATATCATCAATGTAAGTATAATCTCTTGAAGTTGTACCATCCCCAAACATAGGTATTTCCTTATCTTCCATCATTAATCTTGTAAACTTGTTTATTGCTAAATCTGGTCTTTGTTTAGGTCCGTATACAGTAAAAAATCTTAACATGATTACGTTCATATTATATAGTTTATGATAAACATGTGTCATAACTTCATTAGCTTTTTTTGTAGCAGCATAAGGACTTATAGCATAATCAACTATCATATCTTCTTTGAAAGGTGTGTCTTTGCAATTTCCATAGACACTACTAGATGAAGCCATAACTAATTTATTATTATTATGTTTTTTCATTTCTTCTAACAAATTTTGTGTTCCTAAACAATTTACTTCTTGGTAAAGTACAGGATTTTCTATTGATGGTCTTACTCCAGCCATAGCTGCTAAATGTACAACTATATCTATATGATTTTCATTAAAAATTTTCTTTAATATGTTCCTATCTCTTATATCTCCCTCATATAAAACAACATTTTTACTTTGAATTAAATCTAAAATATTATTACGTTTTATTTTAGGATCATAAAAATCACAGAAGTTGTCTAATATTATAACTTTATTACCTAATTCAAGTAGTTCTTTAGATAAAGTTGAGCCAATGAATCCTGCTCCTCCTGTTATTAAATACTCTTTCATCATTTCACCACCATTTAAAATAAAAATATTTAAATTTTAGCATTTATCCATATAAATACTCATTTCCTTTGAGAATTCTTTGATTTGCTCTTTATAATCAACACCGACACTTATACCATTGAAATAGTTATAGAATTCTAATAAGCACTCATACATATTGTCATCTACATCAATATTAATTTCCTTAATCACATCACTATTTTTATAAATTTTTATAGTTCCTGATTTTAATTTGTTTAAGTCCTTATCATATATAAAATATTCGCCTTGTACGATAATATCATTATCACAAACAACTGTTACTTCTCTTACAGTAGTATTGGTAGTTAAATCACTTTCATGTATAACAAGAATATCATCTTTTTTAGTAATAATTTTTCCATATCCATGTTTTTCTAATACGACATCTCCTTGTTTTATTGATTTCTCATCCAATGCTAATAATTTTGTAGGTCTATTTCCAAGTATATATTGAGTAATGTATACTTGGTGTGGTATATCTAATTCAATATTTCTAGTTACACTTTTATACATACCTCTTCCTTTGAAACTTTCACTAAGTCTATTTTTAGAAAAGTTAGTATATACCATTTTAGGAGTTAAATTTTCTTTTTCTATAATTTCTTTTATTCCAATTGTGATTTTTGAATATACATAATTATGTACCATTACAATGTTAAGTTCTTCATTCTCTTTAAAGAATTCTTCTTTTACAATAAAAGGCTTTTCAACGATAATATCCTTAATTCCTAATTCTTTACACTGATTAATAATGTCCAAAAAAACACTTTTTGGAGTACAAATATCAACTATTATATTAGATATATCCAAGTTATTATTGATTATAGCATCATTAATTGTTGGATAAACTTTTTGAACATCAATATTTTCATTTTTCATTTTTTCACTTATATCAACAAAAAACAATTTTCCAATATTTTTAAATTTTTTGTAAGAAAAATAATGTAAAAATCCAGCTTTTCCTGTACCGACTATTATAACATCTTTCATAATTATTACACTCCTTATAAATTTAATAATCTATTTGAAATTTCTTCAGCTTTTTCTTTTAAATCTCTACATATATTCGTTCTATAAAATGCAAAATTTAATAATTCTTTTTTATTCTTTACATCTTTGAAATATTCTTCATATCCATATGTACTCCTAGCTAATTGTACCAAATACACGTAGGGTAAATATTTAAGGTCATTTTTATTTAATTTAATAACTTTCATTATTTCTTTTGTATAATCAACTAAATTTTGAACGTTAATCTTTCCATTTTTGGCTTCTTTATCTATATAGTTATATGATCTCATTATTTCCCATACAATAGGAAGCTTCTTAACTTTGATAAAATCTAAAATAGCTCGTACTTTATTGTTGTCATCATATATAAATTGAAGGCAACTATAATCTCCGTGAGATACCTTATGCGTTATTTTTTCTACTTCAGAATGCTCTAACTTATTTTTTAAATTTATCAGTAAATCTTTTTTAAATAGTATATCATTCTTTATTTTTACATCAATATCAGTATCACCTAATTTGTCCAATATAGAATCATATTTTTTTGTCACTCTATTTACTTCTTCATCACAAAACCAATCTCTTACATTAAGACTATCCTCTATTTCAAATTCTTCAAAATTCTTGATTATTTTACCCAAGTAGTTAGCTGATTCTAGTAATTCTTCGTGATTTCCTTCATTTTTTTGGCAAGTAGTCCCTTTAATAAAACGCTGCATAATTACAACTCTACCTTTATGCTTGAAATAATAGTTATTATTATTGCACTTAACATATTCTGGTAAAGGTATTGTTGATTTTTTAGTTAAATATTGAATTGCATTTATTTCTCTTAATACATCTTTTTCATTATATTTGGATTGAAATTCTTTTAATATGTATTGGTCTTCTTTAGAGTATAACTTATAAATATTTGCACTACCATTTGTTATGATTTCAATATTATCAACCTTGATATTGAAATTTTCCAACACTTCCCTACATAATTCTTTTTTTGAAAATGTTGATTCTTCTATCATTTTTATCTCACTCCTAATTCATTCAAAATTTTAGTTTTATCCCCTCTTACATCTACAAATTGTATTTCTGTATCTGCTAGATTTTCTAAAAAAATTCTTACAAACATATTTGTATTGTATAGAGTCACGTTCTCTGTAAATATAGGCATAGTACAATTCCAGTTACAAAACTGTGATAAATTTTTTATTTTATGGTACATATTGCTATTATAATTAAATGAAGTTTCACCATTATCACATAAACCTACTATTCTAATAATTTGATTTATTTTTATTTCTTTCTTCGACTTTTCTGAAGCTAATAATTCCGAGCTATTTTTGCTCAATCCAAATCTAGAACCTATCTTTTGATATAACTCTCCATCCTTGACCTGTAACCAAGTTTGGTCTGTTGAATTAATCTCATACCCTTTTTCAGTAAAAGCATTAGCTAATGTTGTTTTACCTTGTCCAAAATTTCCAACTATTAGTTTTCCAACATTATTCTTGCTGACAACTACAGAATGTATAAACATGTTATTTTCGTTGTTAATAAGACTAGCTATGACATTGCAAATTATAGGATATATGTCTGTTTTCACAACTTTGTTATTTAATACTTTATATTGTTTATTAATGCTCATTTCAACTTTATTGTTTTTAAAATATAGAAAATTATCAGGTTTGTCATTAGTAATTTCAAATTGAGAGAATCTTCCAAATATAAAATCATTAAATTCTTCAATCTCATTTGTTACTTCTAGACATTTTCCGTTAATTTTATACTTCATATCTTATTACCTCTATAAAATTATTTTTACTTTCTAATATCTTGTTAACAATATTTGTTTCATCCATATATATATTTACAAATTTTTCAAAATTGTATTTTTTGTTTTCGTTCAACAATTCTTTAAATAATTTTCTTCTTTCGTCCATAGTATGACCATTTAATTCATGACCTCCAAATATTTTAAGATTTTTTCTATGAATATCTAGAGGATCAATTAAATATTCTGCATCCCTTGGAGTTCCTAATAATATTAATGTAGAGCCATTGTTTGTGTTGTCAAAAATATCTTTAATAACATTGCTATTACCAGTTGCTTCTATATAAGTATTATAATTTTTAATTTCATTAACAAATTGTATATTTGAATTAAAAGTTTTATTGAGTTGTTCTAATCCACTAATTTGAAATTCTTTTATATCATTCGTTAAAATACTTATATTATGATATCCTTTTTTTAATAAATGCACTAAACACGAAAAGCCTACATTTCCAAATCCAATAATTAATATATCATCTTTTATAAAGTTCGTTATTGAATCTATAGTTAAAGCACTCATTAATTCAAATCTAGAAACAGCAATATTCCTAATATCGTAGTTTTCGCTTAGCTCAAACGAGTCTTTGTATGTATCTATATATCTGTCATAATGTCTTGCTAGAATTAAATGTCGCTTTCCGTTTTCATTCTTAGTTATTCCCATATATCCTTTACTTCCATATTTTTCAGTGCCTCTTGAAACTATTGAATATTCTATATCTCTTTTTGCATTATTAAGAACTTTATCAAGTTTTATATACATTTCTGGAATATGGTAACCAATTTCTTCTATCTTGTGAGCATCACTTCCCAAGGTATATGTGGTATTATATTTTTTAAATAAACTAATCATATATTCTAGTTGATGTAAATCCCATCTTGAACGTTCACTTGTATTAATCTCAACTATAATATTTTTTTGTGATGCTACTTTTACAATTTCTTCAATCATATCTGTATAGTCTTCGTATTCTTTTCTTAATTTTAAATGTCCTATAATATTAAGAGGATATATGTTTAGCATATCTAAATTAGCTTGTAAATAATCTTTGTAATCTGCTTTTGACATTCCATGAACAGAACCGATTATTAAATCTACACCAGATTCAGTTATATTTTTTAATTCTTTCTTTTTAAAATCTTCATCATAAGAAAAATCTGATTCTATACCAGATTTTATTTCCATATCTGGATACTCTCTTCTAACTATATTGATATTAGCTAAAAAAGTTTTAATAACTTCTGGATTATTTAATACAGGTGTATGTTTAGGTGACATTCTATTTCCATGATCTAGAAATAAAACTTTATTTATGTTTAATTCTCTACATTTTTCTACATATTCTCTCATAATATTTATATCTGTAACACCAGCTTTTAGGTGTATATGCATATCTTCCATATTAATTCACTACCTTTTCCTAAAATATAAATCATAGTACAATTCTAAGATTTCAGATTCATCTATCCATTTATCAACTATATCTAATTCAACTTGATTATCTAAATTATCATTACTATTTATTATCTTATCTGTTACTACTAATTGACTTGCTTTAAATATATCATTAGATTTGTTTGGTATTGCTTCAGAGTCAAATAAATTTACAGATCTTCCGTTTCCTAATACCGTTATTCTTTTTCCATTAATTTTATATTGAGTACCATATCTTGGTATTTCTAAATATTGACAACCTTCTTTCTCTAATTCTCTAAAAATAGAAAGATCTGCAGTTGCACCAGATGTAACAAAAGTTCCATCTTCTAATTGTTCTACAACTTCTCTACTAATACTATTGTAGCCACTTGCTCCAACTATAATAAATGGCTTTTCATCTTTTACTGCATCTTCTAAAGTTCTATAAGTTATGAACCCTTTTTCAGCAGCATCTATACATTTCATAACATCTGGTTCAATAACAATAACTTTAGCACCGTATTGTCTATATCTTTCGGCTAAAACCTCTCCTAAATCTCCATATCCTAATTGTATAAGTGTTCTACCTACTAATTTTTCTCCACCTAATAATTCTATTGTTCTTGTAAAAATTGTATTTGCTATTTCTTTATATGTAATAAATCTTTTTAATTTTGATTTAGCTACATTCAATACAGGATAAGATAATTCATCTGCTTTTAAATCACTAATTCTTTTTAATCCTGTAACAGTTAGTTCAACAAAAGCTTCAACATTATCATAGCTATGTAATGTAAGAATCTTAGAAACTATAGCGCCATCATCAAGAATAACAATTCTTTTATCTTTTCTTTTATCTATAAATTCTTTTACTAACTTTTTGCCATCTTCTAAAAGAATATCATTTGCAACAGCTGTATTATCAAGTACATCAACATTATATCCCAATTTTTTGAATGTTTCTGTTATTTCATCTCTGTGTTTTGTACTATCACCTTTATCAATAGCTAAAATATCTTCTGGCTTTACTCCCATTCTAACAAATGAATTCAATAAACCAACATTTTCTTCTAGGAAGTGATCTCTCCATATAATTGCAATACCTTCTAGGTTTTTAGTTCTTTTTTCAGAGTAAGCTTTTAATATTGGCATTGCTTCTTCAATAGCTTTTATTTCTTCGTCAGTATAAGCAGTACAAATATTTCTTATAGATTTTTTTAATTCTTGATTATTTCCATTGTAGTTAATAATTGTTTGGTTCTTTACAAAATATGGAACTGAAAAGCTTCTTAATCCTACATTTTTTTCTTCAAATATAATTTCTTCATTATTAACTTTAATTTTATTATTCTCCTTTTGTAAAACTACAGTTTCGTTTACATTTTTTTCTAAATCGGATATAAATTTTTCTACAACATCATAATATATTTTTTTCATTATAATCCCTCCAAAAATTTTTTAAATACTATTATTAATTAATTTCTATATTTAACTCTTTAGTAATAGCATAAAAATTATCCATAGACTTTAAAAATAATTCTCTTTTTGTTTTTCCACTATTATTCATTGGCAAATGAGTTTCTATTGAAATAATGCCATCAAATCCATCTTCTTTTATTATTTTCATAAATTTTACAATTCCAATATCTCCTTCACCTAAGTATGCATACTTGTCTTCTTTTAAATCATAGTCCCTCAAATGAATATATGTAATTCTTTCTTTAGATTTCTCGTACCACTCAAATACATCATGCCCTTCTAAAAATGAATTTGATAAATCATAAATAATATTTATGTTACTCTGTTTTTTTATTATTTTATAACAGTCGTATGGAGTTTCTGCATATGTTTTTCTTTCATTCTCCATTAAAAGTTCAATATTATTTTCTTGCGCGATTGTGCATAATCTTTCCAAGTCTTCTGAACTGATACGATCATTTGGATTTTCTGCAATATTAGAAAAGATTCTCAAGTACTTATTTTTAAATATTTTGCTTATTTCAATATACATATTAAATAGTTCCATTTTTCTTTCGTATGGAAATGTTTTTTTCCCAACAGGACTATCTAATGTTACAACATTTATTTTGTTATCATCTAATATTTTCTTAAAATTTAATAATTCTTCTTTTGAAAATTCCCAAAGATATTTATCATCTATTTTTCTAATCTCAATATTGTGTATTTTTCCTTGTTTCATACTCTCAATTTGTTCTTGTAAACTTGTTCCAATTTCATCAGCAACAACTGCTAATTTCATCTTAAATCCCTCCTAATTTTTCTATAACCTCAACTGCACTACTCTTTGCTCCATACACTAATTTTTTTATTTTAATATTATCTATAATGCTGTCAATTAATTTTCTTCTTTCAACCAATAATTCCTCATCAGATTTATCTCTTAACATTAGCCAAGGTTTTCTTAAAGCCTCTCTGTCCTCTGGCGTAAAGTCTGTACTTTCAAGAAATTCTATTTTTTCATCACGTGTCATATCAAAAACTTCTACATTTTGTATATCAGGTTTAAATCTTGGATATAGTATTAAACTTAAGTCAGATCTAGCAACCATATATGTATTATTGAATATTTTTTTTGTATCTGATAAAGGTGTATTGCAATCTACTGTATATTCTACAGTTTCATAAGATATTTTTTTTGTTTTTTCAAGTATATTAGTATCTTTAAAGTACTTATCTAAATGTTCATTATTCTTAACTGTTCCCATAGCATAAGTAGTTGCATGTGGAAAATAATCCATATTTAAGTTTTTATCAATCAACATCCTATCATTAGATAGAAAACCTTTGTTTTTTTCTAATTCCAAAAATTTTACAGCTAAAGTTGTTTTACCACTACCGCTATTTCCTAATAATAGTATACCTTTTCCATTTACCTCAATACCAGTACCATGCATATAATTATATCCTTTATTCTCTTTAATTCTTAAATATAATTCTCTTATTATCCTAACTACCCAGTTAGTTGATGTTGTATTATTTTTTTCCACAATAACTGTATAATCTTTTTGGCTTGCTTTTATACATATGTACTCTTCAGTATTTACCAAGTAATATTTCTTGTTATTTAATATAATTTCTTTATGTGTTTGTTTCTTGAATGTATCATATACCTTTCCATCTGAATTTTTTATCTTATTTTTTAAATCAATGAATTTTTTAATATCAACAATATATTCAATATTAATGCTTTCTTCTGTATTTGGTTTAAAATCAATAATAGATTCTTTTACTTTTGAAAGTAGTAAATCATAGTATTCATCTTCAACACTTATATTAAAATTTATATCTGGTAAATTACATCTTATTAACTTCAATGTTCTTGTCCCTCCTCTTGTTCTATATCTAAATCTTCTTCATCTATGTCATAAAACAAATTTGGTCTTTCTTTAATTAGTTTCGTTATAACTGTCATACAATAATGTTCTTTTTCCTCAGTTCCATCGGTTGAAACTTTTCCAAGCTTGACGTTTGGTTTCATTATTTCTCCATGGAAATCTGAACCACCACTAACAAGTAAACCTTCCTGCATAGCTATTTTGTAATATCTTTTTATATCACTCAAAGAATGCTTAGAATTAAAAATTTCTATTCCATCAATCCCTGCTTCCATAAACATATTAAAGATTTCATTGATTCTAATACCATAAATTTTTTCGAGAGATATCGGATGAGCAAGTATTGCATATCCACCCGCACCATGAATCAATTTAACAGCTTCTTCTAATTCAATAGTAGCTCTTGTTTTAGGTTTGATGTGTGGAAAAAAGTTATCAAAATAATACTTTATATTTGGTATTATTCCATTATTAACCAATAATCGTGCAATCGTTGTTTGACCAACAAAAGATTTTTCGCCTAACAATTTTAAAGTTTCTTCTCTTGAAATTACTATTCCAAACTTTTCTTTTAATTGTTGTATAACTTCAAGATTTCTTAAATTTTTTCTTAACTTTATACTTTTACACATTTGTATTAAGTCTTTATTGTTACCATCTATTCCATACCCTAGTATATGCATATCATATCCACATTTATTGCATGATAGTTCAACACCAGGTATATATATCAATCCTTTTTTATCAATTTGCCTCATTGCATTTATACTATCAATATTATCGTGATCGGTAATTGAGAAAATTGATATTCCGCATTCTCTTATTCTTTTTATAATTTCTTCTAATGTATAATCGCCATCCGAAAACTTCGAATGTATATGTAAATCGTATTTTTTCATTTATTTTTCACCTTTATTTATTCAACTTTCCTAGTTCTAAACTGATTATATCTAAATTTTCAAATAGATATTTGCATAAATTCGTTCTAAAAAATGCAAAATCCAATAGTTTTCTTTGACTATAATCACTGTTATATTCTTTATAACCAAACACACTATTTGCTAATTGTATTATATATACATATGGAGCATATGTTAAGTCGTAATCATTTAGTGGTACATATTTACAAAATTCCTTAAAGTAAGCCACTAACGTACTTATATTTAATAATCCGTCCTTCGCATCTTTATCAATATAACTATATGATCTCATTATTTCCCATACTATTGGTAATTTTTTAGCTGTTTCAAAATCAATAACTGTTGTACCATTCGTATCATTATATATTAGCTGCTGAATACTATAATCTCCATGAGCATTAGTAAAAGTTAATTTTTTTACTATATTAAAATCAAATGATTTTAATAATTCTTTTGATATTTGAATTTTTTCTTCTAGTTCTTTTTTTATTCTTTCTTTATACGGATTATCTTCATTTAAATTTTCAATTAACGCTTTTGCCTTATTAATACCATTATTTAGACTTTCTTTCGAAAGGTTTTTATCAATAAAACCTCCACCATCAAGTTCAGGGTAATCCATCAATTCTTTAGTTATTTTACCTAGGATAGTAGCACTCTCAATAATCTTATTATAATCATCTACAGAGTTATTTTCCATAGTATAACCATCAACAAATTCTTGTAAAATTATAATTCTATTTTCATTTTCTAAATAATACTTTTTTTGGTTTGTCATCAAATATTTGGGAACTTTAATATTTCTTTCAGATAAGAAGTTTATTATATCAACTTCTTTTTCGACTGATTGAACACTTCTATTTTCTGAAAATTCTTTTAAAATATACTGATTCTCGTTTGTAGTTATTTTAAAAATATTGGCTGTTCCCCTATTTATTTCTTCAATTTCTTTTGGAACAATATTATAATAATTTGATAAAATATTTTTTATTGTATCTTTATTTAAATTTGATATTTGTATTCCCATTACCTATTCCACTCTCTTTCTTTTTCTAATAAATCAATTATGCAATCTCCTGTTGGTACAATTCTTTTATCTAATAACATTTTTTTATATTCTTCTTCAGTAACCCATCTAACTTCAACTACCTCTCCATCATTAAATCTTAGAGAATTTAATTCTAAATCTTTAACAAATTTCCATACATCTCTAAAATAATCATTCTGTTGAACAGTTCCTAAAAATTTTCCTTCTGTAGCTTTTAGTATTACTCCAATTTCCTCATTAATTTCTCTTATGGCTGCTAATAACGAATTTTCACCTAATATAACAGAACCGCCATTGCATTCCCATAAATTTGGATATAATTTCTTCTTTGGATTTCTTCTACTAACAAGAATTTGATTTTTACTATTTACAATTACCCCTGTTGCAACAAGGTGAAATTCGCCAGGTTTTAGCCTGTCATCTGAATTTCTTTCAATTATTCTTCCTGTTTTCTGTTTAAATCTGTCATAAACAGCCCATAATTCACTCATTTTGTATCACCCATATCCCTTATTCTCTGTAATTCTATTTCAGCTTTTTTTATAAAAAAATCTGTTAAATCAACACATTCTTCAACCTCATATATCTTTTTTTTCAATTCATCTATTGTTTTATAATATTCGTTTATTTCTGCTTCTATTAAAGTGTAGTTGTTATCTATATTTTTCTTAACTATAAGTTTAAAATGATCTTTTTCATAAGTGCTATGGATTTCGTTAATTTTCATTATTTCTTTATACCCTATGGCACAAAATAACTTTTTAGCATCTTCAATACTGTCTATCGAACATTTTATGGCTGACTGTGAAATAATCTCTCCATCTTCATTAATATTCTTTTGTTTAAATGTTATTTTTTTACTATTTTTATTAGACGTTATTCCTTTAGCTTCTCTTAACAAAACGGCTTTTTTTAGAATATCTCTTACATTGTTATTGCTTATATCTATTTCTGAAGGTATTAAAAAAACATCTGTAAAATAATATCTATTTAATTCTATAAAGCCGTTTTCTTTTAGAAATGCATCTAATTTTTCATCTGAATATTTTGCCCTAACAGTAATTTCATTACTTGAACACATAAACATACCTTCCTTTCAATATATCTGTAGAAAATAAACTTTTTATTTTTTAATTTACCCTTTTTATATTACAAATTACCTCTTTTTTCAAATATCTATTTTTTATATATTCCATAAATAATATTTATATCAAAAAAGTGTATCAATATAAACTAACAAAACTAATTATTGCTAAATCATATTGATACACTTATTTTTCAAATTCTTTATTTAATTATTATTTATAAAATTCAATAATTTCTTATTAAATTCCATCTTAAACGATTCATCGTTTTCAACTTTTTCTTTGAACAAATCTCCATATAGTCCTTGTTTCTTATCATCTATGCAAAACTCTTGTAAAAAATTTTCTATTTGTTCTTTTTCATTATTTGTATTTTGAAATTCTATTTCCACAAAATCTCCTAACATATCTACTTCATCTATAAAAATATCAACATCTTTATATTTTCTTATTTGCCTATATCTGTTTAGATATAAATATGGCTTCATACCCAATAAACTTAAAAAATCATATCCTTCTTTAAATGTATTCAAAGCAATTTTGCTTTCATTCCATTCTTCATCTGATATTCTTTTCTTACACTCCAAATTTATTTTATCATTTTTCTTTCTTAGTCTACATATAAAGCCATAATCATTTAATGAATTAAATCCATTCCATCCCATCACCAAATCAATAACATTAGTCCTAGCTTTTAATTCTTCTGTATTTGATATTATTTTTTCTATCTTCTTTTTGTCAGTAATTTTATACCTAACTTCTTTCTCTACTTCCATATCTTACCTCCGTTTATTGGACATTTCTCTCCTAATAATTCATATGCATTATTTAATTTTTTCAGTAATCCGTTTTCATTTCTACTTTTTAGCTCTTGTAAAATATCTATCTCTTTTTTTTGCAACCTACATAGTTGTATTTTTCCATCAGGAGAAATGAACAAGTCATTATACATATTACAATATTTTCCACTGGCACCAGTATTTTCTTTTAAATTGCAAAAACATTTAGCAATATATACTTGAGCCCCTTCTTTCTCATACTTTATTTTTCGTACATATTCATTTGTTTTAATAAATCCTGCATCTAACAATTTACTTCTTACTTTTTCAACTTCATACCAATAATCTTTTGAATATAAGAATAATTCTATAAATTTTATTTTTATATTAAAATCTTTTGATAACTCTATAAATCTATCTATATCTTCATCAGTATTAATACCCTTTAATAATGTTACATCAATTGTAATGTCTAAATTAGAATAAGTCCTTTTTATAGTTTTAATTGTTTGAACTATTTCTTCTACATTAACATTAGTTCCAGTAATTTTTTTATATTTTTTATTATCTAATGAGTGAATTGATATATTTAATTTTTTTAGATATTTACAAATTTCTATTTGTTTATTTAATAAATATCCATTTGTTGTTAAATATATTCTAGCGTTTTCCTTATGCAATTCTTTTGCTATATCAATTATGTCACTTCTTAACAACGGCTCTCCACCGCGAAATTCTTATTTCATCTTTATTAAAGAATTTGCTATAAACTTTATATAAAAATGAAACATCATCTTTATCTATGTAGTTTTTTCTAGCATCGTTTATTCCTTCTTTGTGGCAAAAAAAGCAGTTATACATACATTCTGATGTGCTTATTAGCCTTATCATTCCTTCATTCATAAAATCTCCTCTTCTATAAATCTTTTAGGTGCATAGGTCAAAAAATCATCTATATATGCTATTCCTATATCTATCTTTGGTAATTTAATATTTGTATTTATCTTTTTAAATTCTTTACTATTTAATTCTTTTTTTACAGTATCTTCTATTAACCATCCTATTCCTATACCTTTTTTTAATAATTCTAAGGTCATCTCTGTTGTAGATACTTCCATAATAGGATTTGGAAATATATTATCCTTTTCAAACAACTGATTAAACCTTTTTCTTGTTGACGTATTTGAATTTGGTAAAATTAGTGGTATATTCTCAATGTTTTCTTCTTTTATACTTTCAATATTGTTGTCATTAACATATTCTGTTTTACCTATAAATACCGTATTTAGTGAAACTATCTTTTTGATATTCAGATCTAAATTGCATTTATCAATTGGATAACTATCAATTATAAAATCAAGTTGATGCCTTTCAAGCATATATACCATGTCTGCTGTAGATCTGTTTTGTATATAAAATTTAATATTGGGATATTTTTTGTGAAAATCTTCTATTTTCTCACTTAAATAAAACATTCCAATATGAGCAGGCACTCCTATCTTGATATTTCCATAAAGCATTTCCTGAGAATCCCTTACACTTTGTTCTCCCATATATATAGAATCATATGCGTTCTTTATATAATAATATAGAGTTTCTCCCTCTGGTGTAGGTGTTACACCTTTAGATGCTCTATAAAATAGTTTTACATTTAGGTTCTTTTCAAGTTCTTTAATATTATAGCTAATAGCTGGTTGTGAAATAAATAGTTTTTCTGCAGCTTTTGAAAAGCTTTTGTTTTCAACAACAGCACAAAATGTTTTATATAAATTTAAATCTATATTCTGATTTATATCTATCATTACAACCTCCATATTATAATACTTGAATACTCGTATTATACAACCTTTCTTATGAAATGTAAATCCCATATTTTTTCTTACAGAAAAGTAGTCATCTGTTATAATGATGACTACTTTTCCAAAGAAACTCAATATTCCGTTCTCAGTTCAAAAATCACTACATAGTCGTTGTTCTTTCCTACTCTACATGGATATACCGCAAATTCTACTATGACGTCGAACAAATTATACTTAAAAATATAGTCAATTATTTTATCAATATTTGGAATATAATTTATTCTTTTATCATAATAATCTGTGCAAAAATTCCATTTTGGATTTTTTAGAACATCTCGTGTAGTATAATTTGGATTGTCAGAGGCAAAAAACATAAAAGTTTCCAATGTTTTGCTAATATAGATATCTCCAATTAAAACGTATCCGCCATAGTTTTTGCTACTTACAGCAACAGAAAAACAACTACTATATTTTTTGGCATATCTGAAGATTGCATTTTTGCTTATGTTAAAGAAAGCTTTGCCTTGACTTTTTTGATAATCTCTAATTACGTATAGTTCAGCATTATTTTCTTCAGCAAAATAGCGTAATTTAGATTTGAGTTTCTTGTCACTAGGATTAAATACTCTTTCAGGAAAAGAGTTTAATCCCAATCTTTTGATAGTTAGTAAACTGTCTAACTTACTCCGAATAAACATTAGTTTTGTTCCTCCAATTGAAATATTGTAATATATATATATCATGTTTTTTATTTTATGTCAATTAAGCATTCTAGTTTTTTGTTACTTTTTTATCAATTTTTATAATGCAATATTTGTCATACTTAATGTATATTTAAATTATTTTTTACACTCTTATTTTATGTTATGTCCTATAAAGTGCTTGTTCACTGCAATTATTTGATTTTTATCTAACACTCAAATATTTCATTTTTATAGTGTTATGTTATCATCGGTGTAACACTTTTGTCAACTATTTTGCTTGTAATTTGTACAAATTTCACTTGTATTTCAACTATTTTTTATTTCTACAAATTTTACTTGTACAAATACACAAATGCCACTTGTTTTTTTTGTAAACATAAAATTGTTAATATTATGCCATATTTGTGCCTGAATTTCTATGAATTTTCATACAACTCTGAGTTGTGCTTCAAAGATTGAACCTCTTACTATTAATACCTATTTCGTTTTTCCTTTGACAATATTTGTACAACAGGGGAGAAAAAAGGTAACCAATCTATTCTCCATAATTGGTTACCTTTTTCACTATATACTCTATAAAATACCCCACTTTGTGGAATTTTGTTGATTTCATTGTGCCAAAATTGTGCTAAATTGACTCTGTATTTTTCTCAACCACTTGTGGCTGTATGTCTAGGAGATTTTATGTTATGTCCTTTTGAATGTCCTGACATCTTTTTTCCTCCTTTATATATTTCAATTTATTTTATAAACTCTTTTTTGACTTTACTATTATAGCACAGGATTTTAGTTTTGAATAGGGGTTTTGAGGAAAAATTTGTTTTCTTATGCCACATATAATATTACTCCTTTTCCTCTTTTCTTTTTTACATTTTCATCATTTCATAAAACTATTTTGACTAAAATACTTTTTTAACGTCTCTACTTACCAAAGAAATCTCTCTTATTAAATCCTGCAGTTAAAAATCTAACAAATGCTTTTCTGTTTGTAAGCCAATTAATTTTAACATTATTTTTTGTATTTTTTACCATATTATCTACTAAAAATTTTCCAACAGTTTCTGGTGTATCTCCCAAAATGTTATAAACTTTTTTTGTTTTATCTGAAAGACTAATAAGATCGTTTCCAAGAGAATGAGTAGTAAAATCAGTAATCATTATTCCTGGGCTAAGCTTTCCAACAATTACTCCTGTATTTTTTTGTTCAGCCTCTTGTGCTAAGCCTTCTGTAAAGTGTGTAACCGCTCTTTTACTAGTTCCATACATATTTAATCCAAGCATATGTGCATCATTACTTCCATAACCTTCAATATTATATATTGCCCCTCCTCCCCTTTTACTCATCTCTTCCATTGCGACTTTTGAACCATAAATAGTTCCTTTTAAATCTACATCTATTATCGTATTAATTTCACTTTCTGTTAATTCCCATATTGCTTTTTGTGGCTGATTAACTCCTGCATTATTTATCCATATATCAACATTTTCAAATGTCTCCAATGCAAATTCCATCAATTCTTGTATTTGAATTAATTTAGAAACATCACAAATCTTATATGCAATATTTCCTTCTGATTTTGTTTTTTCTAGTTCTTCTTTTGCTCTTACTAGATTTTCTTCTTTTAAATCACTGATTACAACATTATAGTTATATTCTCTAAAAAATCTAGCCATGTTGTATCCAAGACCTCTTGCACTTCCTGTTATAACAACTGTTTTCATAACTTTTATCTCCTTACATTTATATTTTTCTAAAAAATTTTTATAATTAAGAATTTAGTATAACTATTTCTTATTAAATGCTAACATACATTAATAAAATTTTCAATAATTATTTGTTATAGTGTCTTCCACCAAAACTCCAACGCCAGCAAACGAACGGAGTATTAATTATATTTCTGAACACTACATAATTCTATGATTCCGGCGAGTTATTTTAAAAAGGTATTAAACAGCAACAATTATTTGAGAGTTTAAATTCTCACGTGTTGCATTACAGCACAATTCGTGCTATAATCTAGCATTGAAAGCAAATTATAATTCCTGTTTTCACTTAGATGTTCACTTATAATATAAAAATTATTATTTTTCAGGGAGGTAAATCATGAATAAAAGACAATATTCCAAATTTCCGAAAACTCTTCCGGCATTGAAATCTAGACTTAATTTTACTGGCTCTGATGAACAGTTTAAAAAATGTCTAAACATTTCGCTTTCCAACAGAGGAGAAGAATGGCGTCAGGTTTTTGAGATGTATTATGGTATTAATCGTACACGTAGTACTCCAAAAAAAATCTATATGGAATTAGGTATTACACCATTTACTCAGACAAAAATTCGGAACAACGTTTTAGAACGTATGGTGGAAGATTTTTCTGAATTTAGAAAAACTGAAACTATAAACAATTTATGATTTATCAAACACCTTCAGATATTTGAGGGTGTTTTTTATTAGAAATTATTTAACCAAACTAATCAATTTTTTTATTAATATAATTTGTATATAAATCGAGTAGGAACTGAATAATTATTTTATTCAGTGTCCTCTCACACCACTGTA
>CAMEHU010000017.1 GCA_945917765.1 uncultured Lachnospiraceae bacterium
TTGAGGATTATGTATATTTTTTTGAATATTTTCCCGAAAGATATTGACACTATCATTGAATCTCAGTAGTTTGACTAATCTTAATATATAGTATATAATTATGAACAGAAAAAACACAAATGTATGATTTTCCAATTCGCACAATTTATTGAACTTTGAAATATGGTATAATGATGGCAGTGAACGGATGTGGACGGTGTCCACAATTTGTCCACAGTAGAGAAATATTTATAATATAAATAGTACAGATAATACAAATAATATAGATGTTACCTAGTCTGGAAAAGCCTGAAATACAGGTAATATTATAAATACAAATAATACAGATAATATGGGAGTACAAAGTTCATGTGGAAGTGGTAAGAAATATAAAAACTGCTGTGGTAAAAACGCTTAAAATCGGTACTTTCAGGGAATGGCATAGCGAGTATAAATTACCAAAAACTATAAAATGTTCGCAAAATGTTCGCATACACAAAATTTGTGGACAATGTAATTAAAAATTTTTTTAAAGAGCTAATTTTAGTTAGCTCTTTTTGCTCTAAAAATTCTTTATTCATATTTTGCGTAAAGTTCAAGACAAAACTTTTTAAAGTCATTGTTAAAAAATAAAATTTATGATATAAAATATAATAGTAATTAAAAAAACAAAAGGAAGGTATACAAATGAAAGTAATTAGTTTATTTAGTGGTTGTGGAGGTTTAGATTTAGGTTTTGAAAAAGCTGGATTTGAAATTCCAATTGCCAATGAATTTGATAAAAATATATGGAAAACGTATGAAATTAACCATAAGAATACAAAGTTGATAAAGGGAGATATTCGAAACATCAAAGAAGAAGATTTCCCGGAAGACGTTGATGGAATAATAGGAGGTCCTCCATGTCAATCTTGGTCGGAAGCTGGTTCTTTAAGAGGAATAGATGATGAAAGAGGAAAACTTTTTTATGATTATATTAGAATATTAAAACATGTAAAGCCGAAATTCTTCTTAGCCGAAAACGTAAATGGAATGTTGGCTGATAGACATTCTGAGGCAGTAAATAACATCATAAATTTATTTGATGAAGCAGGGTATGATGTTCAAATATATAAAGCAAATGCAAAAGATTATGGAGTAGCTCAAGAAAGAAAAAGGATATTTTTTATTGGTTTTAGAAAAGGTAGTAATTATAAATTTGAATTCCCAAAAGGCTCTACATTAGATGATAAAAGTAAAATTACGTTAAAAGATATAATTTGGGATTTACAAGACACAGCTGTACCTTCATTAGAAAAGAATAAGCATAATCCGGAAGCTATAAATAATAATGAATATTTTATAGGAGAGTATTCTCCTATGTTTATGAGCCGAAATAGAGTGAAATCTTGGGATGAACAAGCTTTTACTGTACAAGCATCAGGTAGACAATGCCAAATTCACCCTCAAGCCCCTAAAATGGTAAAATTCGGAAAAAATGATTGTAGATTTGTTGAAGGAAAAGAAAATTTATATAGAAGAATGACTGTAAGAGAAGTTGCTAGAGTACAGGGATTTCCGGATAATTTTAAGTTTGATTATACAAATACGGATGTTGGATATAAAATGATAGGAAATGCTGTACCTATTAATCTAGCTTATGAAGTTGCTACGGCCATAAAAAATACTTTAGAGAATGGAGGAAATTAGGTGAGTGATAAAAGCAATAATCAAGGAAGAGCTTTTGAATATATATGTTTAATTTCTCTTGAAAGGGAGATTAAAAAATATAGAAATGTTGAAATAGTATTAAACAGTTCTTTTGATGCAGCATTGACTGCTTGGAAATCTATTGATAAAGCGTTACAAACTAATTTGATTACAAGTGCTGAATCTATTGTAAAAACAATTTTTGAATTAGAACCTATGATTGTTGAAAAAGATGATGATAAAGTTGAATTGTTAATACAACCTGATGTAATGGGAGAAGTTGGTGACGTAAGAGATATTGTAGCAATTAGAAAAGAAAGAAAATGGGAGATTGGTTTTAGTGTTAAGCATAATCACTTTGCTGTAAAACATAGTAGATTAGCCAAAACTCTGGATTTTGGAGAAAGATGGTATGATAAAAAGTGTTCAGAACAATATTGGAATGATGTTAAACCAATTTTTGACTATCTATCTAAGGAAAAGGATAAAGGGACTACTTGGAGAGATTTACCGGATAAAGATATAGATGTATATGTTCCGTTACTAAATGCTTTTGTTGAAGAAATAAAAAGGACATATAAAGAATATCCTGAATTACCAAAAAGAATGGTTGAATATTTGTTAGGTGCATTTGATTTTTACAAAATAATAAGTATAGATAGTGATAAATTAACTCAAATACAAACATTTAATATGAGAGGTACATTAAACAAAAATAGTAAAAAAGAGGAAGCTAAAGTTAAAATACCGGTAGTTAATTTACCTACTCGTTTAGTAGATATACAATTAAAACCAGGTAGTACTAATAAAGTTGAATTATACTTAGACAACGGGTGGCAATTCAGTTTTAGAATACATAACGCTTCAACTATTGTTGAGCCAAGTCTAAAATTTGATATACAAATTGAAGGTATGCCAACATCAATTATAGCAATTAATTGCTATTGGACAACAAAATAACATGAAAACGTTGTATGTTTTAAGTATACAAAAGAAAACAAAAATAAAAGGAGTGTTAATATTTAAGAAGATGTTGACATTTCTTTTTGATTTATAATACTTATAAAATTATTTAATTTGATTAGAATTGGAGGTGTAGTAAATGAAACAAAAATTTCTTGATGTTAATTTAATTAAGGCACAATGGAACATATTTTCAATTATATCAACAATTACAGGGTTTGTATTAGCGATTACAGGAGTTCCAAATAATTATAATATAGGCATATTAGTGGGATTTATAATTCTATTTATAATAATTTATCTTTTAATTTTTAGCTATTATAAATTTTTATGTAATCATGTTGTATTAAAGATTGGTAAAGTAAATGTAGATGTAAAAGTTGGAGATCTTTTTAAAGAAGATGGGCTAAAGGTAATTCCTGTAAATGAATATTTTGATACACAAGTCGATGATGTTATAATATCACAAACTTCTTTACATGGTATGTATGTGAAAGAATATTTAAAGTATAATGATTTAGAAAGTTTAAATTCAAAAATTGAAGAATGTTTAGCAAGATATAAATATGAAGAAAATTTAGACAGGTTAGAAGGAAAGACAAAAAAATATGTAATAGGAACTACTATAAATATAAATGATTATATTTTAACTGCATTAACAAAATTCAATGATAAAAATGAAGCATATTTATCAATGCAAGAATACTTAAAATTTCTAAATGATTTTTGGAATGAAATAAATCGTATTCATAATGGAAGAGTTATAAATGTACCAATAATCGGTACAGGAATTTCAAGAATTAATCCAGTTTTGTCAGAGCAAGAATTCCTAGAACAGATAATATGGTCACTAAAAACCTCATCATTAGTTACAAGTAAAAGTAAAGTTAATATAATTATTTACACTGGCGATAAAGAAAAAATATCTTTTTCTGAGCTAAAAAATAGATTCAAAAAATAAGGAGGAATTTTAAAATGTCAGTTTATAGAACAAGAACATATATAGCAGCGGATTTTGATCACGACAAAGATGCTGTAGACCAATTACATAAATGGAATGATAGTAAGAAATGGAGTTTGTCTTTTTCAGATGCACATGATTTACAAACATCAAGTGATAATAGTTTATACTGCTCTATCAAATCATCATTAAAATATCGTATGGATGGTTCAAATACATTTGTTTTAATTGTTGGTAATAACACAAATAAAATTACCAAAGGTGGATGTCAAAATTGTGGTAGTTATAATAGTCATACATATTCATGTGCACGAGGACATTCTGTAGATTATCGTAGCTATATAAATTTTGAATGTGATAAAGCAGTTGAAGCAGGTATTAAGATTATTGTCTTATACAATGCTACAAGAGTAGATAAATCAAAATGCCCAGAAATTTTAAGAAATATTGGTACTCATAAAGCAATGGTTTATTATGAAGACGGAAAATATTATTGGGACTATCAGTCTGTAAAGGATGCATTTGATATATAAAAAATCAGAATTAATAAAAAGTGGAGGCAATGAAAAATGGAACGAATAAACAACTTTTCACTTTCAGAGCAATTGGCGTATTCAACTGTAAGATTAATTTGTGAATTGGATAATGGTGGAACATCAATAGGAACTGGATATGTGATGCAATTTTTGCATAATAAAGAAAACAACTCGTGCAAAAATGTTGTTATTACAAATCAACATGTGATAGAAAATTCAAATAAAATTACAATGTTCTTTAATATTAATGAAAATGGTAAACCAGTAGATACGGAAAAAAGAGGAATAGTTATTCCAAAAGAAACATATCAGCAGTTAATAGTTAAACATCCAGAAGTTGATTTATGTGCAATAGATATAACTTCAATGATTTTAGCTTGGCAAAATATGTACAAAACAAATTTATACATATTGCCAATTCCAATGGAGGCAATACCAACCCAGAATGATTTGGAAGATTTAAAGCAAATTGAAGATATTGTTATGGTTGGATATCCCATCGGCTTAATGGATGATTACAATAATAAACCCATTTTCAGGAAAGGAATAACAGCTACTCATCCAAAGTTTAATTATAACAATAAGAAAGAATTTTTGATAGATATAGCATGTTTTCATGGTTCAAGTGGCTCACCGGTTTTTGTACTTAATGAAGGAAGTTATTCAGATAAATTTTGTAATGTGCACATAGGTGGAAGAATAATGCTTCTTGGAACCGTGTATCAAAATAGAATAGAGAGTACTAATGGAGAAATACGAGTTATGAATATTCCAACTTCGAGTATTCCATACACAGTAACAGGTATTCCAATAAATATAGGTGCGGTTATAAAATCTGAAACCTTATATGATTTAGAGAATATGATAAAAAATAAACAGGTTTAATTTTATGTCTTGGGCGAAAAATAATAGTTACAGGGAGTTGACAAATCTGTTTCACAAGAGTTAAAATAAAGAAAACAAATTAAGAAAGGTCGTTATTTTCTAGGCAAAAGCTCTGTGGACATTGTTCGCAAAATGTTCGCAGGATGAGGAAAAACTATAGTAACGATAGTTCCAAAAATACTATAAATACCAAATATGCAATGTGCCAAAGATTTGAAAATACTATAGTTCCATAAATACTATAAATAACGATAATACTAACACATTTTGTCCATGTGGATCAGGAAAGAAATATAAAAATTGCTGTGGAAGAAATCAATAGTAAAAATATTATAATAGATATCGATGTCGAAAAATGTCGATATCTTTTTGTTTTTTATAGTTGATTTTCATAGATATTCATGATACAATACAAATGTTCGCAAAAAACGAAGGAGGTATCACTATGGATAACATGAATGGAGATATTATAATTTATCAAACAGAAGATGGTTTAACCAAAATTGATGTTAAAGTGGAAAATGAAACAGTATGGTTGTCTCAACAACAGATGTCTGAATTATATAATACGACTAAACAAAACATTAGTCTACATATAAAAAATATATTTGAGGAAGATGAGTTAAGTGAAGATTCAACTGTCAAGGAATTCTTGACAGTTCAAAAAGAGGGAAATAGAGATGTTGAAAGAAAAGTTAAGTACTATAATTTAGATATGATAATCTCTTTAGGATATAGAATTAAATCTAAAATCGCTACAAATTTTAGAAGATGGGCAACAGAAAGATTAAAAGAATATATGATTAAAGGTTTTACTATGGATGATGAAAGACTTAAAGGAAATGGTGGAGGCAATTATTGGAAGGAATTACTTGCTAGAATTAAAGATATTAGATCATCAGAAAAAGTGTTATATAGACAAGTTTTAGATTTATATGCAACAGCTGTTGATTATAATCCAAAAGATGAAAAGACGATTGAATTTTTTAAAATTGTTCAAAACAAGTTACACTATGCAACTCACGGGCATACAGCTTCAGAAGTAATATATGAAAGAGCAGATTCTGATAAACCATTTATGGGATTAACAACGTTTAAAGGCGATATTCCAGTATTAAGTGATGTAGTAATTGCGAAAAACTACTTAAGCGAAGAAGAATTAAAAGTTTTAAATAATTTGGTATCAGGATATTTTGATTTTGCTGAGATACAAGCAATAAGACATAATCCTATGCATATGGAAGATTATATTAAACATTTAGATTTAATCCTTTCATCTACAGGAGAAAAATTATTAACTGGTGCTGGGACTGTTAGTCATGAAAAAGCAATAGAAAAAGCAAAAACAGAATATAGAAAATATCAAGTAAAAACCATAAGTCCTGTTGAGCAAGAATATTTAAATACTTTAAAGGAAATAAGCAAAAAAATTGAAGATAAAGGTAGTGTTAAGAAATAATATATTGACAAGTATACTACGAAATGGTTAAATTAATTCAGGTAGATGAATGTGTTGGCGACACGGTTGCCAATTTGTTGCCAGAATATAAATAAATATAATATGAATAGTATTGTAAATATTATTTGTATTGAAATCCAATTGCTTAACAAAGTATTGAAATAACAGTAATATTATAAATATCATAAATACTTATAATATATAGTGGTACACTGCATGTGGCAGTGGAAAAAATATAAGAACTGTTGCGGGATTAAATAAATAAAAATCTAAATAAGAGGCTTAAACGGCCTCTTTTGTAATATAGTGAAAAATCTTGACATTACAACATACATATGATATTATACAAACAATAGTTCACATATAGGAATGAATATAAAAATAAAAAAGTAATAAATGAAGCAAGAACTAAAATTCAATTTGAAGGGAGGTTTTTGCTTTTTTATTTTTTTAGGAACATGTACTAAACAGAGCAACTAATATATGTTATTTAATTAATAATTATTACAACAATTTTTAAAGGAGGAAAATATGAACAATGAATTAATGAATGATCAGAAGAATATTAATAATGTATTTGATAATATTAAAGAACTAGTAATTAGCAGTAGAAACAGAGTTTATACTGCAGTTAATACAGAGATGCTTAATCTATATTGTAATATTGGAAAAGCAATTATGGAAATACAGCAGGGAGATGAAAGAGCTTCTTATGGCGAAACTGTGCTGGAAAAGCTGTCTGAAAAATTGACAGCTGAATTCGGCAAAGGTTTTTCAAAAAGAAATTTAGAAAGGATGAGAAAATTTTATATATATTTTCCAATTGCGACAACAGTGTCGTCGCAATTGAGTTGGTCACATTATCTTGAAATAATAAAGATTGAAGAAGAGTCTAAAAGAAACTTCTATATTAAAGAATCAGTAAGTTCTGGTTGGAGTGTTCGAGAACTTCAAAGACAAATAGCATCTTTACTATACGAAAGGCTATTAATATCAGCCGATAAAAACAAAATATTGGAATTAGCAGAAAAAGGTCAAGAATTAAAAGAATGCAAAGATTTAGTAAAAGACCCTTTTGTATTAGAATTTTTGGATATTAAAGAAAATACAGATTATTTAGAAACAGATTTGGAAAAGAATATATTAAAACACTTAAAAGAATTTTTGCTGGAATTAGGAAAAGGTTTTATGTTTGTAGGTTCACAAGTTAGATTAACACTAGAAGAAGATCATTTTTATCCTGATTTAGTTTTTTATAATAGGCTTTTAAAATGTTTTGTTATTATAGACTTAAAATTAGGAAAAGTAACGCATCAAGATATTGGACAAATGCAAATGTATGTTAATTATTATGATAGAGAAATAAAAAGCAATGATGAAAATCCAACAGTGGGAATATTGCTTTCTACTGAGAAGAATAAAACGGTAGTAAAATATACATTACCGGAAGACAATAAAAATATATTTTCGTCTAGTTATAAATTACATTTGCCGACAGAGAAGGAATTAATAGATGCTGTTGAAGAAGAAAAAAAGAATTTAGAATTAAATGGATAAAATGAAAACCATGTGGTTTAGGCAAAAGTACTGTTACTAGAAAGTTGAAAAAATATTAATGTAATGGAGCACTGACTTGATCAGTGCTCCTTATATACATAGTATACCGCACCATACAGATTATGTGAAGTGAACAGCAAATAATCTATACATAATACTTTAAAAAGTTGAAATTATTTTACAGTATGATATAATTACAATAAATTAAAAGGAGGTACAAATTATGATAAAAAAAGTTATGGAATTGTACAAAGAAAAAACAAAAAAAGAATGTTACAAAATTGAAATTGAAGAAGGTGTTACACCAGGTATTATGGATGACAAAATTGGTGGTATACCATACTTGCCAGTCGGAGAAGAATATCCTGTAGATACAAATAATAATCCAATGATTTTACTAATACAAATTAATTTGAAAAATATAGAATTAGAAAACTATCCACAAGAAGGTATTTTAGAAATATTTGTTGATAAAGAATTAAGTTGGCCATGTGACTATAAAATAAAATATTTTAAAAATATTACGGAATATAGAAATGATCTTACAGAAATTGATTCTGGTAATTATTTTTATGAAAAACCATTAAAAATTAATTTGGTTAAAGATATAGAACATATGCCATTTTCAGATTATAGATCTTTGGATGTATTAACTGAAGTAATCAAGGAAGTAGCTAATATTGAAGTTGATGGCTTTTTCGATGTAAAGAACTTTTTTGAAAAAAATGGATGCGATATTTATGATGAAATGTATAAAATTAATATATTTCCTGGTAATTTATCAGGATATGCAGATTTTACTCAATCAGATCCAAGACCAATTAAAAATAAAGAGGACAAAGTAGAATGCCTTGTAAAAATTGATAGTAATTTAAGACATGATATTACGATAGGAGATAGTGGAATATTATTTTCATTTATTTCTGAAGAAGATATTAAAGCAGGAAATTTTGAAAATGCAATTGTCGATTGGGATTGCTGTTAAATGATTATAAAAGGCAAGAACCAAGGTTCTATTTGAATGTAGGTTGTTGCTTTTTATTTTTTGTTATTGAAACAGCATAATAAGTTATATGTTGACTAGGTAAAAGTTTTGTGATAGTATTATGCCATAAATTCCAAAGGAAAAATCCTTTGTTTATATATTCATACGAGTTAGTGTAGATTAATTTAAAATTTTGAAAGGTCAGGCACTAACAAAACCATAAAAACAAGTGATGAAGGTTAGCTCACTTGTATAACCAATAATTTGGAGGGAAGAAATGTATAACCGTATATTCAATGCTGACTATTTGCTTTTTAAAACAGGCTGTGCTATTGAAACAGTTGCATTTCTCGAAATTGCACTTGCATTTTTTGAAAGAGCAAATTTGCCAGCGACAGAGGCATATTTACAGGGCGAACGTAAATTTAAATTTGAGGATATTGTTAATGAGGTTTTTAACAAAGACTCTAATAATCGGTTCTCAAGTATAAAATTTCCTGAAAGTTATAAGAATGATCCTGAACTTATAGAGAATTTGGAGGAAAGATTTTCAAATGAAAGGTTTGGAGTTAGAGGAAAAACATATCAGGAACTGGTAGAAATAAACTCAAAATCGTCGCACACCAATATACAAACAACAAAGAAACTTTTTGATATTCTTGTTGATGGAATTACATTAGTTTTATCTAGACCACCATATTACTTTAGATGCTACAATAAAAATATAGATGGTGATTCTTATTTTATTGTAGGGTCATGGAAGAAACCAGAATCATGGGGAAAAATATAGACTGTAATATGCTAAAAGTAAGGAGCTTTCACTGTAAAAGGTGAAGGCTCTATTGCTGTTTTATATAAAAGTAATAATAAAACAATATAAAAATATTTACAACGAAATATTTAATATGATAAAATATCAGTAAAATATGTTTATTATGATATCTATAAAAAAATATTAATCAAAGGAGTGTGAAAAATGTTATTAGAATTAGAGGAAAATACTCGATTACTTAATACTTTAAAACAAAAAATAAAAGAAATCGGTGAATCTCTTTGACATTACAAAACTGAAAACAGAACTAGCTAATTTAGAAGAAGAAACATTAAAAGAAGGATTTTGGAATGATTCTAAAAATTCAGGTATAGTTTTACAAAAAAGTAAAACAATAAAAAATAAAATAGATAAATATACTAAAATAAGTAATGAAATAAACAATTTGATTGAAATGTCTGAGTTGTTATCAGAAGAAGCGGAAGAGGGCGAAGATGATGATAATTCATTAATCAAGGATATAATAGAAAACACTAAATTTGCTCAAAAGGAAATTGATGATTTAGAAGTAGAAACATTGTTATCAGGAAAATATGATATAAATAATGCTATAGTAACCATTCACCCAGGTGCAGGTGGAACGGAATCACAAGATTGGGCTGAAATGCTTTATAGAATGTATTCAAGATGGGCTAATAGTGAAGGGTATTCTATTCAAGAATTAGATTATTTAGAAGGAGATGAAGCTGGGTTAAAAAGTGTTACATTTTTAATATCTGGTGATTATGCATATGGGTATATGAAATCAGAAAAAGGTGTTCATAGATTGGTAAGAATTTCTCCTTTTGATAGTGGGGGAAGAAGACATACATCATTTGCTTCTGTAGAGGTTTTACCTGAAATAACTGAAGATATTGAAATAGAAATTAATCCTGATGATTTAAGAATAGACACATATAGAGCTTCTGGTGCAGGGGGACAACATATTAATAAAACATCATCTGCTATAAGAATAACTCACTTGCCTACTAATATAGTTGTAGCTTGCCAAACAGAGAGGTCTCAAATACAAAACAGAGAAACTGCAATGAAAATGTTAAAATCTAAGTTATTGGATTTAAAGGAAAGAGAGCATAAAGAGAAGATAGAGGATTTAAAAGGAGAGCAAAAAGATATTGCATGGGGAAGTCAAATAAGGTCATATGTATTTTGCCCATATACACTTGTAAAAGACCATAGAACTAATTTTGAAACTGGAAATGTAACTGGTGTTATGGATGGAGATTTAAATGGTTTTATGAAAGAATATTTAAAAAATTATAAGGAAGAGGTATAAATATGGAACAAAAGAAATTAAGATGGAAGGATGTATATAATGAAAATAAGCAAAGAAGATATAGCGAAATAGTAGGAATTAAAGAAGAAAATGTAGAAATAGAGTCTAATTCTTTTAAAACTCTAAAGGAACGAAAGTATATAATTTTAACTGCTTCAATTATTCTATTGATAGCTTTAATTTGGTCTTTTAAAAATGATATAAAACTTCTTTTTATCGTTCTTGGATTTTTTGCAATAGCAGGAATATGCTTTTTTGTATTTAATTATTTTAAATTTATATGTCAAGAAGATGGATTATATGTTCGCTTTGGATTTCAAGAAGGTAAATTTAAATATGAAAGACTGAAAAGTGTGTATTTATCAAAATATAATGAATATAGTTTTTTTATACCTAATAAAAGAGTATATAGTGTTGTAATTAGATATTCAGATAATAACAATAGAATAAAAGAATTATCTTTTCCAAATTATTTTATTAAACCTGATGAGGTTATGAAGTTTTTAGATAATTTTGAAATAAAAGCAGCGGAAGAGTCAGATTTTGTTCAATATGAAAGATTTAAAATGTTAAAGAAGATAGGAAAAGCAATAATAACTATATTGTTTGTATTAACTGTTTTGGGGATGTTTTTACAAGGCATTAGAGGAGTTTAAAACAACTCCTCATGCAATAACTGTAATAGGTTATTGTCAATTTTTTCAGTGAATGTAACTATTATTTTAGCATTTGTAATATCAATATTATAGATTTTAAAATTAAATTTACTTATAATATTCATGATTTTTTTAACAATAATATTATCAGCTGTTATTCCATAACCAACAATGGCAATACGGCTGATTTCTTTTATTTCAAATTCAAATTTATTAAATTCTGTTTTTAGTAAGTTCTTTAACTTATTTAAGTCAGTGGATTTTATCATAATATCAATATCGAATAATGTGTTTGTAATGCTGTTAGATGTTGTATTTTCAGATATACCATTTTCAGATGAAATATTCTCAGATGTTATATTAGAGATTTGAATACTATTATTCATAACTTGAATTGGCAAAATATTATTATTAATCAAAGTACAATAAACTATATTAAACAAATCTTTCGAATCTGAAGTATTTTGCAAATTAATTAAAACTAAATCATCGTTTTTTACAATACTTTTTACAATTTTGTCTTCAATAATATCATTAATAATGCTTCCAGGTTTATTATTAAAAGTAGATTTTGTTATTATAGGAATATTAAATTTTTCACCAATTTCAACACATCTATTATGCAGAACTTTTGCTCCTTCACTTGCTATGTCAAGCATTTCTTTGTATGATAAAGATGAAAGCTTTTTTGCTTCAGAATATTTATTTGGATCTGTAGTATATACACCATCAACATCTGAATAAATATAACAATGCTTTGCCTTCAAAGCAGCTGCAACTGCAACAGCTGTAGTATCAGAGCCACCTCTGCCAAGAGTGGTTATATCTAAAGCACTATTAAGACCTTGAAAACCAGCAATAATAACTATTTTTCTTTGTCCTAATTCTTTAACAATTCTCGAAATATCTATATTTTCAATTACAGCATTTTGATTCGTATTATTTGTATAAATTCCAGCTTGCCAACCTGTTAACGAAATGGAATTATATCCTAATTTATTAAGTAAAATACTTAGTTTAGAAATTGAAATTTGTTCTCCAGAGCTAAGCAAAACATCAAGCTCTCTATCATTTGGAACAGAAGCTAATTCATATGCTTCTTTTAATAATCTATCAGTTGTTTTACCGTTGCGCAGAAACAACAACAACGATGTTATTGTTTTGATTATATAAATCTATTATTTTATTCGCAACAATATTTAGTTTTTCATTATCAGCCACAGAACTTCCACCAAATTTCATAACAATTGTATCCATATTAAATAGCACCTTCTTTTTTAGTAAATTTAAGGATTTTTTTAAAATCCATTCTATATATTATATGATGAAGTTTACTTTTGAGTGAAATGATTGTCTTAAACCCAAAAGTAAAATAGTAATATTTCTTGTCCAGTAAACATATATATTTAAAAAACAAAAAATGAAAAGGAGAAAGCATATGATTATGGAGGAAAGAAAAAACAATATTAATTCAAGCATGATGCAAAATATTATATTAGAAAATAGGGAAAAACTTACAATATCAGGAGTCAATGATGTTTTAAGTTTTGATGATCAGATTGTAATTTTAGAAACACGGATTAGGGTTATTAACTGTAAAAGGCGAAAATTTGAGAATTAATAAATTAAGCTTAGATAATGAGGAAGTGATAGTAGAAGGTGAAATTAATAGTTTATCATATAGTGAAAAAGATATGGAAAGAAAAAGTGGTTCATTGTTAGGAAAAATCTTTAAGTAGAATAGAAATATGAATTTGAATATAAACATAAATGGATGTGATTTTATATGAATAATCAGGTATTTACAACAATTACAGCTTTTTTTATTAGCGGAATGATTATAGGAATAATATTTGATGTGTTTAGAATTACCAGAAAGTCATTTAAGATACCAAATATTATTACATATATAGAAGATGTATTATTTTGGATTTGTACAGGGGGCGTAATTTTATTTTCTATATTTAGATATACAGATGGACAAATTCGACTATATATGATTTGCATACTGATTTTTGGAGCATTTGTATATTTTGGAGTATTAAGTAAATATTTTATAAAAATAAACACAAAAATAATAGATTTCCTCAAATTTATTATAAATCTTATAATAAAAATTATAAGAAAAACATTTGAAAAGTTAGTAAAAGTGCTTAATAAAATAAAAAAAATAAATTTTTTTACAAAAACTAGTGCCAAATAAAGGAATTTGTGTTATAATCTAGAAGTAGATATATAGATTGTTAAAAATGTAATGGAGAAACTTATGAAAAAGAAATTTAAATTTAATCGAATTATAATAATAGGTATTATTATATATGTTTTATATGCTGTAATCTCAAGACAACAGGTTTTAAGCACATATAAACAAGAAGAACAAAATTATTTAGATTTAATAGCAAAAGAACAACAAAGAAATGCTGAACTACAGGAAGCAAAAAACAATATAAATTCAACAGAATTTATAGAAGAGATAGCAAGAAACAAATTAGGAATGTACTTACCAAATGAACGAGTATATATAGATATTAGTAAATAATAGGAGGCTTAAAAGCCTCTTATTATAAAATTTTTTCAATCATTTTATTCTTAAAATTTCCAATAAAATAATAAGATAAAAATTATATATTTAAATATTTTTAAAGGGGGAAAATTATGGATTACCAAAATTTTACATTAGTTGAATTGCGTCAATTAGCAAAAGAAAAAGGGACTAAAAATGTTTCAAAATTAAAAAAAGATGAATTAATAGATTTATTACAAAATCTAAATGAAATAGAAGATATTAAAACAAATGAAGGAAAAGCACCAGAAGAATATAATGCTGTTCAAAAACAAAATAATACCTATAATAATGAGGAAGATAATATAACTAGTATTGTTAATGATTCATCAAATACATATTATAAATTAACAAATGAAGATGATGTTATTGTAGAAGGAATACTAGAAGTTTTACCAGATGGATATGGATTTTTAAGAGGAAAAAACTATTTATCAAGCCCTAAAGATGTATATATTTCTCCTGTTCAAATAAAGAGATTTAGATTAGATAAAGGTGATAAAATTAAAGGAATTGCAAGAACACCAAAAGAGGGAGAAAAATTCCCAGCACTTATATTTGTTGGTGAAGTAAATGGAGAAGCACCAGAAAAAGCTTATAGAAGAGTAAAATTTGATGATTTAACACCTATATATCCTAATGAAAGATTACGTTTAGAAACAAAACCTAATGAATATGCTATGAGAATAATAGACCTTGTTTCACCAATAGGAAAAGGGCAAAGAGGAATGATTGTTGCTCCTCCAAAGGTTGGTAAAACAACATTATTGAAAAAAATTGCAAACAGCATTACAGCAAATAATCCTGAAGTAGAATTAATAGTACTATTAATTGATGAAAGACCAGAAGAAGTAACAGATATGATTCGTTCAATAAAAGGTGATGTTATATATTCAACATTTGATGAATTACCAGAACATCATGTTAAAGTTGCTGAAATGGTTCTTGAAAGAGCAAAAAGATTAACAGAACAAAAGAAAGATGTTGTAATCTTATTAGACAGTATTACAAGATTAGCTCGTGCATATAACTTAGTAATTCCTTCTTCAGGAAGAACATTATCAGGAGGTTTTGACCCAGCTGCATTACACAAACCTAAAAAATTCTTTGGAGCTGCAAGAAATATTGAAAATGGCGGAAGCTTAACAATTTTAGCAACATCATTAGTTGAAACAGGAAGTAGAATGGATGAAGTAATTTTTGAAGAATTTAAAGGTACAGGTAATATGGAGGTTGTATTAGATAGAAAACTATCTGAAAAACGTATATTCCCAGCATTAGACATCAATAAATCAGGAACAAGAAGAGAAGATTTATTATTAACACCTAAAGAGTTAGAAACAGTATTCGCATTAAGAAAAGCGTTAAATTCATTACCAGTTGCAGATGTTACTGAGCAAGTATTATCTCAAATGGTACAAACTAAGAATAATGATGAGTTTATTGGAAAAATGGAAGAGTATCTAAAAAGATTTAAATAAAAATCCAGATAAATACTGAAAAATTAAGGTAAATTCAGATAAATCTAAACAAACAAAATAGGCTACTAAAAAGTAGCCTATTTTGTTTGTAGATTAGAAAAAATAGTTATGTACTTGCATATTAAATTCCTATGATGTGTTACTGGAAATTTTTATGAAAATATAGATTTTTTATGTAATCTTGTGGTATAATATAATAAATGATTAAAGGCGCAGAATACTTAGAAATAAATAAAAATTCTATTAAGGTAGGGGTTGAGAAGTGAAGAAAAAAAGTTTGAACGAAAAAATTGATATTGTAGTTTTATGGGTAGATGGAAATGATGAGGAATGGGTAAAAGAAAAAAATGAATATATGGAACATAAGGGAGATAAAGAGAGTAATAGATTTAGAGATTGCGATAATTTACAATATGTTTTCAGAGGAATAGAAAAATATGTACCATGGATTAATAAAGTTTTTTTTATAACATGGGGACATACTCCAGCCTGGTTAGATACAAATAATGAGAAGCTAGTAATAATAAAGCATGAAGATTTTATACCAAAACAATATTTACCAACATTTAATTCAAATGTTATTGAATTAAATTTGCATAGAATAGAAAGCCTTTCAGAAAAATTTATACTAATGAATGATGATTTATTCTTTTTGAAAAAAATAAAACCGGAAGATTTTTTTGTTGATGGGAAGCCTACTGATGTATATGCAGAATATACTCAACTTGCTTCATCATATAATGATGTACATTATATGATGAAAGCTAATATCTTAGCAATAATAAACAAACATTTTAATAAAGAAGAATGTATAAAAAAGCATCATAAAAAATTCCTGAATAAAAAATATGGAAAATTAAATGAGAAAACAAAATATTCAATGAAATTCAAGAAAAAATTTGTAGGATTTTGGAATTTTCATGCTCCACAACCATATTTAAAAGATACATTTAGAAAAATGTGGGAGCTTGAAGGAGAATTATTAGATAATGCATGCAAAAACAAATTTAGAAATGCAAGTGATTTAGGTCATTATTTATGTAGATATTGGCAAATGGTTTCTGGAGAATTTGTGCCTAAAAAAGATTATAGTAAGTATCTAACTTTTTTAAATGACAATACAGAAAATATTAAAGAATTAAGAAGCAAAAAGTATAAATATGTATGTATAAATGATGCTTTTACAAATATTGATTTTGAAAAATCTAAAAATGAAATAAATAATGTGCTTCAAGAATTATTGCCAGAAAAGTCAAAATTTGAATTATAAATTAAAGGAAAGTAAGAAATGAAAAAAATAAAAGACAAAATTGATTTTGTAATTTTGTGGGTAGACGGAAATGATGAGAATTGGTTAAAGCAAAAAAATGAATACTTAGGAATAACTGGTGATTCAAATATAAATAGATTTAGAGATTGTGAAAATTTACAATACTTATTTAGGGGAATAGAGAAGCATGCACCTTGGGTTAATAAAGTGTTTTTTGTAACTTGGGGGCATTTGCCTAAATGGCTAGATGTTGCTAATCCTAAAATAGAAATTATAAAACATGAAGATTTTATTCCTAAAGAATATTTACCAACATTTAATTCTAATGTAATAGAAATGAATTTATTTAGAATTAAAGACTTATCTTCAAAATTTGTTATTTTTAATGATGATTTATTTATATTAAAAGATTTAAAGCCAGAAGATTTTTTTGAAAATGGTTTGCCAAAAGATATGTATATAGAATACATAAAAAAGAATTGTAGTAGAAGACATTATGTTTTAAGAAAAAATCATGCTGATATTATAAATAAGTATTTTTCAAAACAAGAATTCATAAAAAATAATAAATGGAAAATGTTTAATATAAAATATAAAAAAGACAATTTTAAAACATTGAAAATGTTGAAATATAAAGAGTTTCAAGATATTTATTCGCAACATCTAACGCAATGTTATTTAAAAGAATCTTTTGAGGAAATTTGGAAAAAAGAACAAGAAAAACTAGATAAAGCATGCAAGAATAAATTTAGAGCGGACAACGACTTGGGCTGTGTATTAGCTAGATATTGGCAATTACTATCTGGAAAATTTATACCAACCACAAAAATTGGAAAGTATTTTATAATGGCAAATGATAATCATAAATTACTTAAAACTATTAGTAATAGAAAGAAAAAAATTATTTGTATAAATGATTCAGATTTAAAAATTGATTTTGAAAAATCAAGAGATGAAATAAATGGTGCGTTAGAAAGAATATTTCCAAATCAATGTAGTTTTGAAAAATAATCCAAAATGCCTGCAAGTAATTGGCTAAGTAGCTATGCTTGCAGGTTTTTATATAATATGTTAAAATTTGTAATGGAAAATATTTGATGATTTAAATTTAATATAATAAAAGAAGAAGGGAAATATATGTTAAGAAATGAAATAGAAAAATATATAAACAAAAAATATGATGCACTACAAGAGTATCCATGGGCTGATACACCTAATTTTACAACTTTCAAACATAAAGATAATATGAAATGGTTTGCATTAATTATGGATATCTCATATGAAAGATTAAAAATAGATAAAGAAGGAATAGTAAATGTAATAAATTTAAAAAATATTCCTGAAATGATAGGTGGACTTAGAAAAGAAGAAGGAATTTTGCCGGCATATCATATGAATAAAGAACATTGGATTACTGTTTTGTTGGATGGAACTGTTGAAAAAGAGGAGATTTGTAATTTAATTGATATTAGTTTTGAATTATTGAAAAATGAAAATTTTGACAAATAAAGAAAATCATGCTATAATAAAAATGCGTTGAAGAGGAAAAGTAGCTTAGATTTTCATATCAGTGAGTTAGGTATAGTGTGAACTAACTATGAAAGCTTTGTGAAAGAACACCTCTGAGCTAACCACCAAACGAGGATTAAAAATCGCTCAAGTAGGCTGGTTCGGAAGCAAACCGTTATCATATTGCTAATGCTTGATAGAGCAGAAAAAAGAGATTGCTAAATAATCGTTTATATAGGATAAACGTTAGTAATAAATTAAGGTGGCACCGCGGATACCCGTATTCGTCCTTATTGTAGGATGATACGGGTATTTTTGTATTTAAGGAGGTGGAAAATAGATATATCCTACAAATATCTTAATGAAATGAAAATTAAGAAAGAAGGGATTAAAATGAAAAAGGAATTAAGTTATTTAGAAACTGTAAAGATGATTGCAGAAACAAAAAAACACTTTGAAGGACAATTAGAAGCACGATTAGGGATTATTAAAGTGCCAAGTCCAATATTTTTAAAAGCATCATCAGGGTTACAAGACCAATTATCAGGAACAGAAGAGGCGGTTAGCTTTGAAAGAGAAGATGAAAAATTTGAGATAGTACATTCTCTTGCAAAATGGAAAAGAGAAACATTAGGAAAATATGAATTTAAATCACATACAGGGTTATACACAGACATGAAGGCTATTAGAAAAGACGAAGTTGTTGATGAAATACATTCATACTATGTAGAGCAATGGGATTGGGAAAAAGTAATTGCTAAAGAAGATAGAACAATTGATTATTTAAAAGAAACAGTTAAATCAATATATAAGGCTATCAGGCAAACATCAATTTATCTAAAACAAAAATATCATTTCTTAGGATTAGAATTACCTAAAACTATATACTTCATTACTAGCCAAGAATTAGAAGATATGTATCCTGATGTATCTCCAGAAGAAAGAGAACAACTAATCGGAAAAGAGAAAAAAGCTGTATTTATTATAGGAATAGGAGATAAATTAAAATCTGGGAAAATACATGATAAAAGAAGTCCAGATTATGATGATTGGCAACTTGATGGAGATTTATTAATCTATGATAAAACACTAGGAAAGACTATTGAAATTTCATCTATGGGAATAAGAGTTGATGAAAAGTCGTTAGTTAAACAATTAGAAAAAGCAGATTGTGTGGATAGATTAAAAATGCCATACCATCAAAAAATAGTAAAAAAAGAGATTCCATATACAATAGGTGGAGGAATAGGTCAATCAAGAATTTGTATGTTATTACTAGAAAAAGAGCATATTGCAGAAGTTCAAGCATCAGCATGGGATGAGAAGGTTTGTGCTGAATTAGCAGATAAGAAAGTTTTATAAAAGAAAGGGGTTTTTTATTATGGATATAAAAGAGTTATATGAAAGTTATGAAAAATATTTAGATAAAGAGATAACAGTTTGTGCATGGATTAGAAAACATAGAAAACAAAAAGAAATTGGATTTATAGAGTTATCAGATGGTACTTGTTTTAAAAAATTACAAGTAGTATATGATTTAAGTACAAAAGATTTTGATATGGTTCAAAAAATTCATTTTGGTTCATCTATAAAAGTAACAGGAAGTTTAGTGAAATTAGAAAGAGGAGGAGAGATAGAATTAAAAGCAAAAGAAATAGAACTTGTTGGAGATTGCCCAGAAGACTATCCAATACAACCAAAAAAACACACTAGAGAGTTTTTAAGAGAACAAGCATATTTACGACCAAGAACAACTTTATTTACAGCAGTTTTTAGAGTTAGAAGTATTGCAGCAATGGCAGTTCATCAGTATTTTACATCACATGGATTTTTATATTTACAAGCACCAATATTAACTGCAAGTGATTGTGAGGGAGCAGGAGAGATGTTCCAAATAACAACACAAGATTTGGACAAGATTGCTGAAACAGGTGCAGTTGATTATGCTAAGGAGTTTTTTAAGAAAAAAGTTAGTTTATCTGTTTCAACACAATTAGAAGCGGAAACTTTTGCTCAAGCTTTTAAAAAGGTATATACTTTCGGACCAACATTTAGAGCTGATCCATCAAACACTCCATATCATGCAGCAGAATTTTGGCAAATTGAGCCTGAAGTTGCATTTTGTGATTTAGATGGAATTATGGAAATTGCTGAAGATATGCTTAGATTTGTTATAGGTTATGTACTGGAACATGCAAAAGAAGAAATAAAATTTTTAGATGAAACCGTTGAAGAAGGTTTAATTGATAAACTTACTAGAACAATGAATGCAGAGTTTAAAAGAGTAACATATAAAGAATGTATAGACATTTTAAAGAAAGCCGATAGAGTATGGGAGTATGTTCCAGAATATGGTGCAGATATAGCAAAAGAGCATGAAAAGTATTTAACAGAATATTTTGATTGTCCATTGTTTATTACAATGTGGCCAAAAGAATTAAAAAGTTTCTATATGAAGCAGATGGAAGATGGAACAGTTGCAGGAGCTGACTTGGAGTTACCAGGAATAGGAGAAACATTTGGAATGAGTCAAAGAGAAGAGGATTATGATAAGCTTATAACTAGAATGAAAGAGTTAGATATGAAGTTGGAAGAGTATGATTGGTATTTAGGATTAAGAAAGTATGGAACATGCAAAAGGGCAGGTTTTGGAATTGGTTTTGAAAGACTACTTATGTATTTAACTGGAATGAAAAACATTCGTGATGTCATTGCTTATCCTAGAACTGAGGGGAGTTGCAAGTTTTAGATAAAGAGTAATAAATCTATGCAAATAAAAAAATGCAAGAGTATTAGTGGTAAAATACTCTTGCATTTTTTACTTTAAACTATGAAAAAGGGAGAGAGGAGACATAACAAGTTGACGCCACGGAGATTATTTTGATAATATGTAAACTAAATCATAAACTAAATCAAGAAAAAGAATGAACATAATAGGTTGACACGCAGGAAGTTATAAAAACATTATGTAAAGACATATTCCAAAACATAAAAACACTATAAAATAAAAAAGCATAATAATAAAAATGCTATAGTATTAGGAAAAGGTTCGACCTTATGTTAACTTGTGATTCTTCAGTTCACCTCATCATAAATTTAATCTTTTAATCGAAAAATATAGAATTATAAATTATATTATGATAAGATGTAAAAAACTTCATGGAGGATAAAAAAATGAGAAAAGTTGTAACTACATATACCAATCCAGACATGGATGGAATATCATTAATGTATGCGTACACTGAATTCTTAAGAAAAAAAGGTGAAGATGCTGAATATTATTTTGAAGGCACGATTAAGAAAGAGGCAGAAATTGTATTACAAATGTTTAACATACACCTAAATAGTATTGCGAGAATTGAAAATAATGATAAAATTATTTTAGTAGATACAAACTACTTGTCAGAAATTTCAAAAGCTGTTAAAAAGGAAAATATTGTCGAAGTTATAGATCATCATAACAGAGAAAGTTGGTTAGACGAAAATCCTAATCTTAAAATACAAATAGAATTAATTGGAGCTGCAGCAACACTTGTAGCTGAAAGATTTAAAAATGAAAATATAGATATTTCAAGAGAATCAGCTATTTTATTATATTATGGAATAATATCAAATACTATGAATCTAAAAATCAAATTAACGAGTCAAAAAGATATTGAAATGGCTAACTGGTTAAAAAGCAAAGTTCCAGAAATAACTGATGAAACTACAACAGAAATATTTGTAAAAAAATCTCAAATAGGGGAGAGTTTAAGGGAAGAAATGGAAGTTGAATTCAAAGACCAGTTTATGACTATCTCTTGGTCAATGGGACAACTTGAAGTCGCTAATGCCCAAGATTTCTTAAATAAATATGAAAATGATATTAGAAAAATACTAGATACTGTTAGTGAGGAAAATGATGTTGATTATATATCTGTAAATTGTATGGATATTATTAATGGTTATAGTATTATTGTTGCTAGAGATGATAAAACAGCTAAAGTTATTTCTGATGCAGTAGGATTTGAGTTTAAAGATTTAAAAGCTAAAACTAACGAATTAGTAAGTAGAAAAGAAATAGTTAAAGTTATAAGAGGAATATATAAAAAATAATTAAATTGGAGTTGCGTTATCTATGGAATACAAAATTAGAAGAAAAGAGTAAAAAGATTGTTATGATGTTGCTCATGTAGTTACTGTGGCTTGGCAGGAAACTTATAGAGGAATAGTTAATGATGAGTTTTTAGATAATCTTCCTAATACTGAAGAAGAAAGAGGAAAGAAATCTTTTAATGAATTTGATGAAAACGATAATCATCAATTTGTTTTAGAAGTAGATGGCAAAGTAGTAGGCTTTGTTAATGTTGGTATAACAGATGATTCAGAATACAGAAATCAAGGCGAAATATTTGCCGTATATATGATAAAAAAGTATAAAGGTAATGGATTTGGCAGAAAACTTACTGAAGTAGGGATTAATGAGTTAAAGAAACTTGGTTGCACCAAAATGATTATAGGTTGTTTAGAGGGTAATCCATCAAATGAATACTATAAACATATAGGTGGTAAGTTTATAAAAACTAGACTATTTAAATTGCCGAATCAAGAATTGATAGAAAATGTATATTATTATGAATCAATCTAAGAATTAGTAATAAAAAATAATTAAATGATTTATACATATAGTTTTAAGGAGAAAATATATGAAAAATGAATATATAAAAGAAATAAAAGAGTCAATGAAAGATAAAATGAAAGAAATGAATTTTAAAATTAAAGGTCAAAGTTTTATCCGAGTTGTAAATAAACAGATATATCAAGAAATAAATTTTCAAGGAAGTGCTGCAGGGGATAGCTTTACTGTTAATATTGCAATTATTCCAATTTGTGGAATAAAAAAAGTTGACCCATATATAAGAATTGGTTTCTTTATTTCTGGAGAAGATATCTGGTGGACATATACAAAAAATTCAATAAGTGAAGTTGTAAATATAATAAATGAAAAAATTTTGAAGATTATGGATTCACTAACTACTTACGAAGAGTTATATACAGAAATAGAATCCCTAATAGATAACATATCTCTATATAAAAAAGATAATAATAATTATAAAGCTTCAATAATGTATCATGTTGGAAATATAAATTTATTTTGGTTGTGCTTTAGAAATAACAAATTTGATAAATGCAAAGATATATTAAAGCTTGAAAAAGATGATGTTCAAGTATGGTTAAATAGATGTTTGGAAGTAGAAGATGATTTCCAAAAACAAGTAACATCGGAAAAACTTATTAAAAGATTTGAAGACAATAAAAATAAATTAAAACAAATAGCTCAAGAGCGAATAAACAAAATAGAAGAATTAAATACATTATTAAATAACAATGAATTTGAAAAATTACAAAAAATGACAAATGAAATTGAGTTAGAAAACCTAAATAGATTAAATAAATATTGTTTCTAAATTAGTTATAAAATAACGTTAGAATGACAATAAATAAAAAATATGGAGAATAAAAATGAAAATAATTCCGCTTCTTAAAACAAACAAGATAGCAATACCAATAATCATTTCTATAGTACTTATAATAAGTGTTATTCCAATAATGCAAATTAACTTCAATAAAATGCCCACTACTAACTCAGAAACAAAACAAGAGCAAGTACAGAAAAAAATAGACGTTACTAAAGAATGGGTATATGACGCAGATTATGGTTTTGAAAACAAGATATTAAAAGATCCGTATGATGGCAGAGAAGTTTTTAATAGTAAGGAAGAACTGATACCACCATATATAAATATAAATTCAGAATATGCAAATGTAGTAAATAATGAAATTAAAGAAATGTATATAGATGAATATAATAAATTTGCCAATATTGGCAATGGAAGGTATTGTTCTAATATCAAATATAGTTATTTTTATAACGATGAACTATTATCAGTTACAATAATAAATAAAACAGGTCTAATAAATGCTGGAGCTAAATTAAAATACATAGTATATAATTTTAATTTGAATACTTTAGATAAAGCATCATTAGAAGATTGCTATAAAGCAGCAGGTTATACATCTAAAGAACAACTTGGACTATCAATAGAAACTACTATATCTAATGAAATAAAGAATGAACATTTACTATCTGATGTTACCTGGAACTATGATGAGTTATTTATAGATAAAGATGGTAAAGTAAATTTGGTTGTACCATCTCCTCCAGGAGATATAAAATATGTAACAATAGAAAAAATAGATTAATGATATATGGAGATGAAGATTATGAATAATGTAAATATTGGCAATGCAGGAGAATATTTTGTTGCAGGAGAATTAGAAAGACGAGGATTTACAGTTGGAGTTCCTATGTCTAATGTAAAAGATTATGATATATTATGTATCAATAAAAACGGAAAACAATTTGCACTACAGGTAAAGACAACATCTTATGGTAGCAACAAATGAATCTTATCTAGTAAAAATGAGAAAATGGTAAACGAAAATGTATTCTATATATTTGTACATTTACATCAATTAGACAAACCGAGTTATTATATAGTACCTAGTAAAATAGTTGCAGACACTATTTCAAAGGAACATACTGCTTGGTTAAATAAACCAGGTAAAGATGGATTATTACATAAAGATAATAATATAAGAACAATTAAATTTGATGATGACAGATTTTTAGAAAAATGGGATTATTTAAATTAAAATAGGAGGAAAACAAATGAGATTATTTTTATGTGGTGGTGGAGATGGTTCTCAAACCACTAATGCTTACAATAAATTAAATGAAATAATAGACCATACAAAACCGCTTCTATACATTCCATTAGCAATGGAAATTGATAAATATTCAAGCTGTTATGAATGGATAACAAATGAATTAAAGGATTTAAATATATCTAATATAGAAATGGTAACACAAGCATCTGAGATTATAGATAAAAATTTAAATGACTATTGTGCTATCTTTATAGGTGGAGGAAACACATTTAAACTATTAAACGATTTAAAAACAAGTAGTGCATTTGAAAGAATACAAGATTTTATAAATAATAATGGCATTGTATTTGGTGGAAGTGCTGGTGCAATTATATTTGGTAAGAATCTAAAATCTTGTGCTTTAGATGATGATAATACTATAGGTTTAGAAGATATATCTGGATATGATGTTTTAAATGGATACTCTATACTATGTCACTACACTAATAGAACAAAAGAAAAAGATGACGAAAGTAAAGAATATTTATTAAATCTATCAAAAGAAGAAAAAATAATAGCTTTGCCAGAAGAAGATACTATTTATATAAATGATGCTCATATAGAAGTTATAGGAACTAAACCATATTATATATTTGATAATGGTGCTATACTAGAAAGAAACCCTAGTCTTCCAGAATGGCAATTTGGTATAGACAACGACAATTTAGTTGAATCAGTATTACAAGGAAAGAAAACAGCAACTACATCGTTAGACACTATTAATGTTTCTAAACCTGGAGAAAGAAGTATATTAACATTCGAAAATGAAAAGAAAGCTTGTATAGTAGAAACAAAAAAAGTTATCATTACTCAATTCAAAAATATCACACCTGAAATGGCATTTTTAGAAGGCAAAGGTAATAGAACATTAGATTATTATAAAAAAGCTCATATGGACTATTTCAAAGCAATAAACCCTAACTTTAATGATGAAACAGAAGTATGTTTTGAGATATTTGAAGTTATAGAAGATTTAAGAAAAACAAGATTAGCATTAGCCAAAAGAATAGTAAAACATAATGAACAAATTTTCGGAAACAATTTGCACACTATAACAGAAATAAATGCAGGATTTAATAATGACCTGTTTGACATTGATAATAAGTACATTATAAAGGTTTGCGGTAATGGTAAAGAAGACAAATTTGAAAAGGAAAATCAATTCTATATAGAGAATTCTAATTCAAAACATATACCTAAACTATATAAATATGATAACACCAAAACAATTGTAGATTCTGTATATGAAATAATTAGCAAAATAGAAGGTAAGTCTTTATATTACTATTGGTATAAGATGAATGAAACTGAACGAGAAGCGGCAATAAAAGAATTGATAGATATACTTAAAGACATACATAATTCAAAATGTGAACCATATAACTGGACAAATTATATTAAATCTCAAATACAAAATTACTATAAAGAAACTAAAAAATACTTCTCTACTGAAGAGCAAAAACTAATAGAACAATCGTTCACTAACTATGACAAATATCTAAAAGATAATAAATTTGCTTTCATACACAATGATTTACATTTTGATAACATTATAAAAAATGACAATGGCTTGTATCTAATAGATTTTAATGATGCTATGATAGCGCCTATTGATTACGAGTTTAGATTATTATATAGGTGCAAAAAAGAACCTTGGAAGTGGGCTAATTCAGAAATGGATCCTTTTCAAAAACCCGAAGACTATAAAAATATAGATATCTATATAAAAAAATATTATAAAGAATTTTCTGATATTAACTACATAAATAAAAGAATGATAATATATAGTATATTAGATGATATGCGATTACTAACGAGGTTTGACAATAATGAATTAAAAGAAAGTGTAGTAAACTATACTAAAAAAATTCTCAAACTGAATTAATTCCGCTTCTAAAAACAAGATAAGTAAGGAGAAATGAAAAAATGAATAATTATTTAATAAGCAAAGAATAATGTATGAAATGAAACTCAAATAAATATAAAGGAAAGTAGAAGGTGAAATTATGTACTTTAACAAAATAATACCAGAATTATCAGTAACAAACTTAGAAAATAGTTTAAAATTTTATCAAACTATTGGATTTAAAATAGAATATGATAGACCGGAACAAAAATTCGCATTTCTTTCTTTAGGAGAAATACAATTCATGATACAAGAAATTGCAGAAAATGATAAGTGGGATGTTGCACCACTTTCATACCCTTTTGGTAATGGAATAAACTTTCAGTTAGAAGTTGATAATGTAGATGTTATTTATAATGCTTTAGCTAATAACAACTATAAAATAGCATTTGAAATGGAAGAAAACTGGTATAGACAAGATGATAAGTTACTAGGTAATAAAGAATTCCTAGTTCAAGATCCAGATGGATATCTATTAAGGTTTTCAGAAGATTTAGGTCAAAAACAAATTTAAAGAAATCCGCTTCTACTATTGCTATTTGTTTATATCACATAAATTTGAAATTTTGGAGGTAATAAAATGAAAATATTAATTGGAACAAAAAATCCAGGAAAAATACAAGGAGCTAAACAAGCTTTTGATAATTATTTTAAAGATATTGAAGTAACAGGAATACCAGTATCATCAGATGTAAGTGATGAACCAGTAGATTTAGACATATATAATGGAGCTAGAAACAGAGTAAACAATCTAATTAAATATGCAAAAGAAAACAACATAGAAGCGGAATACTATTTAGGAATAGAATCTGGTATAACAAACCTATTAGGAAAATGGATGATTATTAATGTAGCAGTTATTAAAGATAAACATGGTCATGAATCTTGGGGTACAAGCCCTGCATTCCCTGTGCCTGATAAATATGTTGATGAAATCATAAAAACAGATTTAGGACAAGTTATGGACAAAATATTTAAGCAAAATGACTTAAGAAGCAGTAAAGGTGGAATAAGTTTCTTAACTAATAATGTATTAGATAGAATAGAACTTACAAGAGATGCTTTCATTATGGCTCTTACTGGTCAAATTAATGATATATGGAGAGATTAAATAGTATCCCAAAAAAAGCATAAGCCCCTTAACAAAGCATTTGCTTAATCTACAAATGTGTATACTATATTTGTTTTTCGAAAAATTAAAAATACCAATTAAGGAGAAATAAAATGGATAATCAAGATTATTTTAACAATATAAATACAACTATAAAAAACTATTTTAAAATATTAGTAGATGAAATACCTAATTTTTTAAAAGAATACATCAATACTTCTGAACTACAAAGAATAGGAAAAATTGGAATGAATTGTGGAACTGATTACACAAAGATATTTAATAACAAATTCTTTTATTCAAGATTAGATCATAGTATAGGTGTTGCACTAATTATATGGAATTTTACGCATGATAAAAAGCAAACACTAGCAGGATTATTTCATGATATAGCTACACCTTGTTTTAGTCATTGTATTGATTTTTTGCATAAAGATTATATAAATCAAGAAGTAACTGAAGCAGATACTAGAAGAATCATAGAAGAATCACAAGAAATAATGAGTCTATTAAAGAAGGATAGTATACTAATAGATGAAGTTTGTGATTACAAAATATATCCTATAGCAGATAATAATACTCCAAGATTATCAGCTGATAGATTAGAGTATACATTATCCAGCGGGTTGAGTTTTACAAAAGAATGGGAAGTATATGATATAAAAGAAATATATTCAAATTTAACAGTTTTATCTAATGAAGTTAATACTATTGAATTAGGATTCAAAGATAAAAATATAGCAGAAAAGTTTGTAAATGGTGCAAGCAAAATGTGGATGGTATTTCAAGGCAATAAAGATAAATTAGTTATGCAGTTTATAGCAGATTCAATGAAAAATGCAATTAATAAAAAAATAATTGAAGAAGCGGATTTATACAAATATTCTGAACTTGAGATAATTGATAAAATAATTAGTTGTAATGAAAAAAATCTTAGCAATAATTTTAAAAATTTTATGAATAGTACAGATATTAATGAAGGAATTACCCCACCAAAAGATAACTATTATATTGGATTTGATGTTAAAAAAAGATATATCAATCCTTTAGTTAATAATACTAGATTAACTGATATTTCGCCAAAATCAAAAGAACTTATCGAGCAAATTCTGAATTATAAGTTTAATAATTATGGATGGTTCAAATTTAATGTGTTATTTGAATAAAGAAAAAAATAAACCTATTATGTATTGACAAAATTGATATAATATGAGAAAATAGTTAAATATTGGACAAGTTCCAATAGGTCTACTATTCAAAAAGAATTTTAGGCAAAGTAACATCTAAATTAATTATTATTAATTGGAGGAAAATAATATGGATGACACTATCAAAGAGCTCGAAAAAAGTCTTGAAATGCTTAAACACGAAATAGACAAGCTGAAGAGAAACTCAGAATTGAAAGAGGGATTAGACAAGCTGAAGAGAAACTCAGAATTGAAAGAGGAATCTGACGAGCTTGTAGACAAGTATCTAAAAGAGTCAAAATTAGACGAGCTTGTAGACAAGTATCTAAAAGAGTCAAAAAAAGTTGAAGTACATGATAAGAACGTAACAAGCGGAGTACCTGTCTTTATTATGGAGTATGTATCACAGCTGAATGAAAGAGAAGGCGAGAAATACAAAGAAAAAATCCTGGATATTCTTAAATTCATGGATATCTATTTCAAATTTTGCGTAATAAAAGAAGAAGCTCACAAAAAAGAGACTGACAAAAATAATGAATAATTACAAAAAAGCGCTGTTAATTACAGCGCTTTTTTTGTAGTATAAAGCTATGAATAAAATGACTAATTGCTTTCATTTTATAATTAATAATAAATTTTGATTGCAATAAACATATAAATGTATTAAAATACTTAATATAGAATAAACAATGAATAATAGGAGATATAATATGAAAAATTATAATAAAACAGTTAGATTAAAATCTGATGAATATAAGTCAGCTTAAACAATGAGAGCTTTTTCAGGTACATGGATACCTCGTAATGGTTTATTTATTACAAAAGACGGAAGTAACTTTCCAATAAGTACACCGGTTACGATTGATGACAATTGTGAAATAGAAGTAAAATATAATGAAGAAAAACATTATGGTAGAGTAAAATATATATCAAGTTCACCAAGAAGAAAATACTATATGTTTTTAAAATGGTATATTATTATATTGCAAATATTAGCAATTATAGCAACAGTTTACGAGATTGAAGTAAATGGGAACTATCTTGTTGAAGAATCACCAGCTAAAAGCTTAGGAGTTCCTTTCATTGCAACATGGCTATGTCTCGACATAGTAATTATGCGTAATATGAACACTGTAACTAAATGGTTAGTTACAATATTTAGCTATTTCTTATTATTTGTAAGCACAGTTAGTTTTATAACATATTTAATAGAAATAATGAATTAGTCTATTTTACACAATCTTAAAAAGAAATCTTGAAAATTATTACAACGATATAGAAGTTATTGGCATACCAGAGATGGAGAAGATTTTGTATTTAAAATAGTAATATGGAGGAAACACAGTGGAAATAGAAAGACGTTTTTTTATAAAAAATATAGAAAAGGTAAATGAATTAATTTCTGAATATAAAGACAGTAAAAAGGTTATTGTACAGGATTATATTTTTTCAGATATTTTTACTGCAATAAGAAAAAGAAAAATAGAAAAAAATGGAGAAATAAAATTTATTTATACAGTAAAAACAGGAAAAAGAAATCTTTCAGTTAATGAATATGAGATAGAAATTACAAAAGAGCAATATGACAAATTAGAAAAGGATGAAAATAGAATTACAATTGAAAAAGATAGATATTTTATTCCATATGAAGATGAATTAACAATAGAGCTTGATGTATTTCATGGAGCATATGAAGGCATTGTTTTTGCAGAAATCGAATTTGAAACAGAAAGTCAGGCAATAAATAAAAAAGTTCCAGATTGGTTCGATGTAGAAATTGGTGAAAAAGTTTCTAATGATATGATGTCTAAAGAGCTAATAGATTTCAATAAAATTTTATAGTATAGAAATTTATATATAAGCCAATTTAATTACTGGGCTTTTTTGCGCTTTATTAATAAGGATATAAAAAGCTCTTAAGCAAATGGCCAATTGGAGAATACTCAAAAGCATTAGACATATTAGATGATAATGAATTTTTTGAATAATGAATGAAAATATAATTTAACTGCTATTATGTAGGGTTTAAAGAGATAGAAAAAAAGATGAGAATATTTTTGTAAATAAGAAGGAATGATAATGTATAAAGAAAAACAATTTAACAGGATAATAAAACAAATCTGTCAAGAAAAGAATATACAATATGAAGAATTATCAGATGACTGGATTATTAAATTAAAAAAAGATAATAAAAATAAATTTTTAGTTGGATATAAATTTGATTTAAATACACAAGCGACAGCAGAAATTTGCAATGATAAATTTGCTTTGTTTGCTGTTTTAGAATCTGAAGGAATACAAGTTATAAAGCACAATATTATATTCAAAAATGAAGAAAATAAATTAAAAAAGTATTTTAATGATTATAATCAAGACATTGTACTAAAACCAAATAATGGCACATGTGGGAACAATGTTCTACATATATGTGATTATAATAGACTAAAAGATGAATATAATAGGTTAATAAACAAGTGTTATAGTGTAGATATTTGTCCGTTTTATAATATTGAAAATGAATATAGGGTAATATATTTACCAAATAAACAACATATTTATAAAAAAATTAAACCTATTATAACAGGAGATGGAATACATACAGTTAGAGAATTGCTTATTGATTTTAATAAGGAGTATTTTAGCAAAGAAGAAAATTTTAAAAATGATAATATCTCTGCAGACTATATTCCAGCGTTAGGTGAAATTATAGAATATGAATGGAGATTCAATCTTTCTAAAGGTGCTAAAATAAGTAATGTAGATGATAAAGAAAAAGAGATACTTATGGGGATAGTAAGAAAGATTGTTGAAGTTATTGGAGTGAAATTTGTAAGTATTGATATAGTTAAGTTGACTAATAATCAATATATGGTTATGGAAATAAACAGTGGTGTTATGATGGAGAATTTGATTAAGCTAGAGGAAAACGGTGAGCAAATTGCAAAGGATTTATATGGAGATGCAATAGATTTGATGTTTAATTAAAAGATTAATTGGATAAATTTTAAAATAATATGGTAAGTGATTTGAATATATTCAAGAAGCGGTATCCAAGAAACTAATGAACAATAAAAACTGACCACATAAACAAGACTTTCAATAATAAACTTGAGAGTCTTGTTATTATTTTTTAATATGTTCTGAAAAGCTTTAAAATGGTTTTTGAGACAAATTTATCAAATAAATATATAACTTGTTTCATTTTTTATTTCACAAAAATTTTACAAATCCAGGAAGCAGAGGGGAGAAAGATAACAATTAAGATACAATTGAAAAAATTTTACTTTTTTATTTAAAACCAAAGACAAGTATCTAAATATATGGTATAATATTTACAAGTAATTATATAAAGGAGATGAAGTTTATGACTGCGTTCAAAAAAGAACTATATAATACAATCAACGCTTTACCAGAAGAATTGTTAAGCAAAGTAATTGACTATATGAAATATTTAGAATTTTCATACGTTACAAACAATGCTCCATCTGAATTAATTATAGAAAATGAAGAAGATTTAAATGAAAAACTAAATGAAGGAATTGAAGATTTAAAAAATGGAAAAGTATGTACCTTAGAAGATGCATATTCAGAAATAGAGCAGATACTATCAGAATAATTGGAGGTACATAATGGATATATACAAAATTAAATTAACAATGAGAGCAAAAAACGATTATAAGAGAATTATACGCTATATAAAATTTAATTTAAATGAGCCAATAATTGCAGAAAAGTATGCTATATTAATAAAAGATAAAATAAACTCATTAGAATCTTATCCACACAAATTTGAGATTATTGAAAGTAAATTGATTAAACAAAATGATATTAGAAAAATGATAATTAATAACTATATTGTGTTATATAAAATAACCGAACAAAAGAAAGAAGTTGTTATATTGAGGATTTTATATAATAGCATGGATTGGAAAGATGATGTTTAATAAAAAAATGGTGAATCCAGCCATTAAATGGGAACTTAAAAAAGCGGTTCTTCTAGCCATTAAGTAGGAACTAAAAAAAGCCTAGATATTTTATCTAGACAACTGACCTATAAATAGAGTATTTACTATATAGTAAGTACTCTATTTTATTATATAGTTAAACGTTACATTCAAGGAACCTGAAGCTTTCTTGAATGATACTTCAAAAGAACTGAATAACGAATACTCTGAACTTTTTAAGAAAATCAAAACAGTAAATATTTTTATATAAAATAAATAAAATGTATGGAAATTATTTTTTTGTTATGTTAAAATTATTTTAGATATAATATAGGTTTTTTATGATTTGCATTGAGTAGGCGACCTTTCTACAGGCCCTTGAATTTTTCAAGGGCTTGTTTTAAAGTGTGCCCAGCATGGGCAACAACTTGTGGGTGAAAGTCCCATACAGTG
>CAMEHU010000018.1 GCA_945917765.1 uncultured Lachnospiraceae bacterium
AATATTGGATTAGAAAAAAAGATAAAAAAATTGCCTACTTTTAGTTGACACAAACAAAAGTAAAAATTATTAATTAAAAAACTTTAAAATTCTGTATAACTATGATATATTAATTTATATAAAAATAAAAAAATGGAGGTAAAAAGATGGATTATATGTTAGCTGATTATGGTTTAATAGCAATATCAATGATAATTGCGTTAGTAGCACAATGGTATATTAGGCATAATTATAATAAATATTCAAAACAACAAGATAGAGGGGATGTTTCAGGGTATGAAACAGCTCGTAGAATCCTAGATAATAATGGCTTAGAGCATGTTGCAATTAATAAAGTTGATGGAACACTTACAGATCATTATGACCCTAGAAATAAAACAGTAAATTTATCAACAGATATATATAATGGGAATACTGTGGCAGCGGTGAGTGTTGCAGCACATGAATGTGGGCATGCAATACAAGATAAAGATGGGTATCTATTTCTAAGAGTAAGAAGGTCAATAATTCCTGTAGTTAATTTTGCATCTTATGCTGGATATTTTGCTGTTGTTATTGGGCTATTATTTGCATCAAATATGTTAATTAGAATAGGTATTTTGTTAGAAACTATTATTTTAGCCTTCCAGTTAATTACTTTACCAGTAGAGTTTAATGCTTCAAGTAGAGGATTGAAACAAATAGAAACATTGAATCTATTGGAAAAAGATGAATATTATGGGGCTAGAAAAATGCTTACTTCTGCTGCACTTACTTATGTTGCAGGAGTTGCAAGTGCATTAGTTCAAGTTTTAAGATTAATTTTGATTTTAAGAAGAAGAGATGATTAAGGTAATTAAATAATTGTTTATGGAGGAAAAAATGATTTATCCTAAATTTATAAAAAGTGGTGATTGCATAGGAGTTCCAGCACCTTCAAGTGGAGCTTATGATGAACCACATATTAGAAGATATGAAAACGCTAAAAGAAAATTGGAAAAAATGGGATTTAATATTATTTTATCAAAAAATATAAATAAATCTGATAAATGTAGAAGTGCATCTGCTAAAGAGAGAGCAAACGAAATCAATGAAATGTTTGAAAAAACAAATATTGATTTTATTTCATGTGTTGCAGGTGGAGAGTTTTTAGTTGAGATTTTACCATTTGTTGATTTTGAAAAAATAGTTAAAAATCCTAAGTTTGTACAGGGTTTTTCAGATCCAACTGGATTATTATTTCCTATAACAACAAAATATGATATTGCAACAATATATGGAAATAATTTTGGCGAATATGGTGCAGAAGAATATGATAGAAGTGTTACTGATAATTTAGAAATTTTGCAGGGTAATATAATTAAACAAAAAAACTATGAAATGTTTGAAAATGAGAGCGCTAATATAGAATTTAAAACAGGATTAGAAGGTTATAATTTTACAGATAAGGTTGAATGGAAAACATTAGATAATAAGCCAGTTTCGATAAAGGGTAGAATTATTGGGGGATGTTTAGATATAATTTCTGAATTGGTTGGAACAAAATATGATGGAACAAAGGATTTTGTCGAAAAATACAAAGAAGACGGAATTATATGGTATTTTGATAATTGCGAATTATCAATGGAGGAATTAATTAGAACAATATGGAAATTAAATGAATTTGGATATTTTAAATATGCTAAATGTATTATTTTCGGAAGAAATGGTATTCAAAAATCTTTTTTAGGTTACACAATGCAAGAAGCTTTAAAAGATAGTGTTATAGGAAATATTGGGGTTCCGATAATTTATGATGCTGATTTTTCACACAAAGGACCATGTTTGACAGTTATTAATGGAGCAATTGCAAATATTGAGTGTATCAATGGAAATGGAAGTATTAGTTTTGAATTAAATTAAGGGGATGAAAAAATGATTGATTTACATATTCATTCAAAATATTCGTTTGATGGTTCAGATGATTTAACTGAAATCTTAAAGATGGCAGAACAACAAAAATTAAGTTATATTTCTATTACAGATCACAATAATACTGATGCTTATTTTGAATTAGAAAATCTAGATATAAAAAAGTATTATTCTGGAAAAATAATTCCTGGGATAGAAATAAACTCAAAAGCTGATGGGATTCCTATAGAAATTTTGGGCTATAATTTTGATTATAAAAAGATGAATAAAAATGTTAAAAATATGATATTATCATCAGAAGAAAGAACAAAAGTAGAATTTGAGAGGCTTGTTGAAAATTGTAGAAATTATGGTATTAAATTAGATAGCGATATTTTAGAAAGTTTTGATTATAGCGAATTTGCATCAGGATTTGTTCATAGAAATATGAAAAAATATGAAGAAAATAAAGAAAAGATTAATGAAAGATCCTGGGAGAGTAGCAGAGATTTTTATAGAGATTATATGTCAAATCCAAATACACCATTATTTGTAAACGCAGATGATTTAGTTCCTGATTTAGAAACAGTAATCAATGGTGTGCGTGATGCAGGTGGAATTGTTTTTATTCCTCATATATATGAATATAGAGATAATAGTATGAAGGTTTTGAATTGTTTATTAAACACTAAAAATATTTCAGGGTTTGAATGTTATTATACAACTTTTACAGATGAACAGCATAATTATATAATCAATTTATGTAAAGAAAAAGGATATCAAATTTCAGGCGGTTCAGATTATCATGGCAAAAGAAAACCAGATACTTTTATAGGAATTGGACATGGAAATTTAAAGATACCAGATGAAATTGTTGTTAAGTGGGGAAAAGAATTTAATTGTAATAATACAAATATATAAAAATAAGACTTTTATGTAAAACAAATTATTGACAAAAATTGTTGATAAAAGTAGAATTAACACATAATACGAATATCCATAAACATTTCACATCTTTGATTAAGGAGGGAAATATTATGAAGGTATTTTTACCAGAAATTGTTCGGTCAAATGGAGCACTGGACTTAAGTTCTTTACCAAGTAACTTGAATACTAGTTTTATCAGTGTTACTGGACAAGATGGTAGCGGAAAAACCAATCTTCGTGATGGTTTGGCAAAACATTTTTCAGACATGGGAAAAGTTGTTATTACAGCAAAATCACCATGCGATAAGTACATTGTACAACTGCTGAATAATGCTATTAGCCAAAATGGTTACGAGGATTGGTATACTGAGCAGATGTTGTTTAGTTTTACTGATGGTCTTCTATCAAATTACATGCTTCAGATAAATTCGCATTGCGATTATTTTATCTGTCAGAGGGGACCAATAGACCAGTATGCACATGGCATTACAAGAAGTGGAAAAACGTATTCAGATATTTACAAAATTCAGAGACCTGAAAGACTGGCAAAGTTTGATATGTATATCCATCTTAATTGTGATGCAGATGTGGCGTGGGAACGAGTATGCGAAGATGAGGGGAAAGACAGGTATGAATACCCGGAATATTTCGCAAGACAGGTGAAAAATACTAAAAAGTTGTACGATGATATCATTAATGGAGAACAGAAAGAACTCGATTTTTTAAGATGTTCGAGAAATGTATATATTGATACAACAAGTCTTACAATTCCTGATGTCTTAGAAATGGCATTAAAGGAGGTAAATAGTATCTTTTAACAAATGGATGCTATAATCAAAAAAGGGCAGATTGTTTCTGCCCTTTTTGATTTATATATAGTTGTATTAGAAATGTGATTTAGAATTTATAAATATTTTTTTAATGTTTCAACACTATCTTCTTGCATTGTAACAAAATCATTTAAAATATGCTCAACTGCTGGTTCAATATTATTATTTTGATTTAATAATCTTCTTCCTTCAATAATTCCCATATTTGTACCTTGCATTAAAAGCTCTGAAAGTTTTGATGTAGTATTATCAGTCATAGTTTTCATTTGAATTCCATACCATGTCATCATTTTATTCATCGCATTTGTTTCATGAGGCTCTTTAGAACTGTAATTTGAATATAATTCATTAACTCTATTTGAAATATTTTTGTATTTATCATATTCTACATTTAAAACTTGTTTGAAATCACCATCTTTTACTTTTTCAGAAACATAAGTAATTGCATCCATTCCCATTGTTGCACCTTTATTAACTTCATCTAAAATGTTTAAATTTTGATTTTCCAAATTTAAAACCCCCTTATATATTTATTACTTTTTACATGATGTTATTATGTTCATTAATTTGGAAAATTATACAAAAAACACTTGAAAAATATATAAAAAAATATTATAATTGTTCTATAATAAAATTTAATTATGTTTTAAAAAGAAAAATAGTAGTAATTATATAGTTACAAAATCAGAGAGGTAGTGGTTGCTGAAAACTATCAGTATATATAATTATGAATTACAATTCTTATAGTAATTAACGTTTGGCAACGAATAGCTAAAATAAGGTATATATTTTAAAAAATTGTGTAGGATGAAATATATACGAATAAAGGTGGTACCACGAGTTAAATCGTCCTTTAGATGAAGGAAGATTTAGCTCTTTTTTTGAAACATTTGGGGACGGTCTTGTTTTGTTTCAAAAATGAAACAAAACAAGACCGTCCCCAAATGTTTCAGAAGGAGGAGTTAATATGACATTATTTGAAGAATTAAAATGGAGAGGGATTATTAAAGATATATCAAGTCCTGAATTAGAGGAAAAATTAAACAATGGAGGTATGACATTTTACATTGGAACTGATCCCACTGCTGATAGTATGCATGTTGGTCATTTATCAACATTTTTGATTTCAAAAAGATTAAAAGATGCAGGACATCATCCAATTCTTTTGGTTGGTGGAGCTACAGGTATGATTGGTGATCCTAGACCAACAACAGAAAGAGCGATGATTTCAAAAGAACAAGTTGAACATAATTTTAAAGCAATGAAAAAACAAGCTGAGGAAATTTTTGGATTTGAAGTTGTAAATAACTACGATTGGATTAAAGATATTAATATAATTGATTTCTTAAGAGATTATGGAAAATTCTTTAATATTAACTATATGCTTGATAAAGATATTATTAGAAGAAGATTAGATTCTGGAATTACATATACAGAGTTTTCATATATGATTTTACAAGCTCTTGATTTTAAGCATTTACATGACACAAAAGGTGTAACACTTCAATGTGCAGGTTCTGACCAATGGGGGAATATTACAGCAGGAATTGATTTGATTAGAAAATCAACAGGTGATGAAGTTTATGCATTTACAATGCCATTAGTTACAGATTCTCAAGGAAAGAAATTTGGAAAAAGTGAAGGTAATGCTTTATGGTTAGATAAAAATAAAACTTCAAGCTATAAATTATACCAATTCTTTATAAATGTTGAAGATTCAATGGTTATTGATTATTTAAAAATTTATACATTTTTATCTAAAGAAGAAATTGAAGAATATGAAAGAAAAAATAATGAACATCCAGAATTAAGAGAAGCACATAAAGCGTTGGCAAGAGAAATAATTACATTTTTACATGGAAAAGAAGAATATGAAAAAGCAGTTAAATTAACAGAAAATTTATTTAATAATAAATTTAATGAAATGTCTAAAGAAGATATTGTAGATTTATTTGGAAATCAAGATATAAAAAATGTTGAAAGTAATGTAAATATTGTTGATTTTATTACAAACATGGAAGTCGTAAAAAGTAAAAGAGAAGCAAGAGAATTTATAGGAAATGGAGCGATTTCTATTAATGGTAATAAAGTAGAAGATATTGATTTGATTGTGACAGATGATATGTTTATTGATGATACATACATTGTCGTAAAAAAAGGTAAGAAAAATTATTTTATTGGAAAAAAATAAATTTATTAAGCTGTTAAACTGTAACATTAGGTTAAAAAATTGTTAAGTCTTGTCTGATTTAATGATGAAATTCAAGGAGGTTTGACAATATGAATTATTTCAAAGGAAAAAACATTCAAGTAGAAATAACTGGAAATACTACAAGAATTGGCGAAAAATACGAAATTATATTGAAAATTGGTTCAGAATATGGGTATGTAGATGATGCAAAAGTACTTATGAATCAACAAAAAAGCACAAAAGAAAAATTAATTCAAATGGAATATGTTTCAACTGAAAATGATTTAAATATATTTAAATGTAATGTCGAATTTGATAATGTTGGAGTTCATTATTTTTGTTTTAAATTAATTATAAATCAAGTAGAACAATGGATAAAGAATGATGTAAAGAAAAAATGCGTTACAATGAGTAATGGCAACATACCATATTGGACAATAACGGTATATGAAAGAGATTTTAGTACTCCCGATTGGGCTAAAGGAAAGATTATGTATCAAATTTTTCCTGATAGATTTTTTCAAAGTAAAAAATATATTCCGTCAAAGATTTCAAATAGAGTAACAAAAAAATGGGGAGATATGCCCAATTGGGCACCAGAAAAGGATGGAGAAATTCATAACAATGATTATTTTATGGGAAATCTAAAAGGAATAGAAGAAAAACTAGATTATCTTGAAGAATTGGGGGTTGAAATTATTTATTTAAACCCAATTTGCCTTAGTCAATCAAATCACAGATATGATACAGCAGATTACGAAGTAATTGACCCATATTTAGGTACTAATGAAGATTTTGTGAGCTTGTGTAATGAGATACATAAAAGAAAAATGAGAATTATAATTGATGGTGTTTTTAATCATACTGGAAATGATAGTAAATACTTTAATGAATATAATTCATATAATACTATTGGAGCTTCACAAGGAATTAAATCACCATATTATAACTGGTATAAGAAAAATGATAATGGTGAATTTGAGTATTGGTGGGGGTTTAGAAATTTGCCTGTTTGCGATGGAAATAACTTGGAATGGCAAAAGTTCATATATGGAAAAAATGGTGTAATAGATACATGGTTTAAATGGGGTATTGATGGAATTAGATTAGATGTAGCTGATGAATTAACAGATGAATTTATTGAAAATATAAGAATTGCGGTAAAAAGAAATAAAAAAGATGGTTTTATCTTAGGCGAGGTATGGGATAATGCAATTTGTAAAGAAGGTTATGGAAAACAAAGAAAATATCTTTTAGGAAAAGGCTTAGATTCAGTTATGAATTATCCATTCACAAATGCAATTCTAAAATATGTTCGTTTTGGTAGGGCGGATTATTTTGAAGAAACAGTAAATGATATTTTAACACAATATCCTGAAGATTCATTATATTCACTGATGAATAGCTTATCTACACATGATATTACAAGGGTAATGACAACTCTAGTAGGTGATGGAATAAATAATAGCAGATATAATTGGGTTTGGGATGTACCTTATAGTAGAGCTTGGCAATTTGATAAATTAAAATTATCAGATACACAATATGAAAAAGCAAAGAAAATGATGAAAATTGCAACAATTATTCAGTATTTTTTACCTGGAAATGCATGTATTTATTATGGTGATGAAATTGGTATGTATGGATATAGAGATCCATTTAATAGAAGATGTTTTGAATGGAAAAATATTGATAAAGAATTACATGAATTCTTTATTCAATTAGGTCAAATACGAAAGAAAATGGATTTTTTATCAAACGCTAAATTAAATATAGTTGAAATTAACAAAAATGTTTTAGTTTTTGAGAGAAAAAATTCAATGGAAAGTGTTTTAATAATTGTTAATCGCTCAGAGAATAAAATTGATGTATCAATTCCAGAACAATATTTGACAGGAGAGGTTATTTTTAAATCAAATTATGATAATAATCAATTATTAGAATATGGTTTTTTAGTAATTGAACAAAAATAAAATTAAGACCTGATATAGTAAAATAGATTTTGTTTTATATTTTCAAAATCTTAGTTTTATTATATCAGGTTATTGCATTAAAATATCAAATTAAGGAAATGCTAAAGAAATGGGAAAAATATAAAAAATGGAAATAAATAGTAAAAAATTTAACATATCTTCTTGCTATTTTATCTATTCTAGTGTATTATTATATAAGTAGGAATAAAATAGAAAAAGTATGGAAAAATGAAAGGAGAATATATATATGAAAAAAATAACAAAAGTTATGCTAACAGCAGTTTTTTTATTTTTATGTCTATTTTCAACTGCATATGCAGCAACAACTGAAGATTCAAAAGACACTTTAAAAGGCGAAAGTACACATACAATATTGGAAATGAAAAAACATGAAGAAGCAACAATCGAAAGCTTATCTGAGGACTATGGTTCACATACATATGGGGTAACTGCTTATATTTTAAATAGGGTCAGAATTTTTAGTATACCATGTGTGTTTTTAGGAATAGCATTTAGTGCTATTTATCAATATGTTATTGGTCTAAAAAGACTGGATGTTAGAGATAAAGGGTTTAATAGTATGATTGCAATAATTACTATTGGAATAATATGCCAAATTCTTCCAATAATATTTGCAATAGTGGTAACTCGTGAAGGAAATTAAAATAATAAGTGGAGGTATTACAAATGAAAGTCTTATTTGCAGTTAATGACGAAAAAGATGCAGAATCAATTACTAGGATGTATCAAAAAGAATATAAGGAGATTGTATCTAGTAAAACAGTTTACTATTTTAATGCAATAATCAAAGAATTACAAAAAGATAAAACATATGATAGAATTGTCATAAGTGAAGATTTAGAAATGTTTTCAAGTGATAATTACCAAGCTGTAGATAAATTTGTTTTTGAAAAAATGGATGCAATAAGTGATGAAGCAACAAATTCAGATGGTGGAGATATCCCAATAATTTTATTATGTATGGATAGAAGAACAAAAAATGATCCATTATTAGTAAAACTATTTGGATTAGGAATTTATAACTGCTTAGTTGGACAAGATAGAAGCGTTCAAAAGGTTGTTGAATTAATTAATAAACCAAGAAATAAAAAAGAAGCTAAACTTTACTATAAAGTTGAGGCTGAAAAAGTAAGTTATAGTAATGATGATAGCAATGAAGTTGTTAAAGAATCAGAATTACAAAACATTTTAAATCATTATAAAAAAATTGGAGATAATATTCCAAAATGTGTAAAAAGTTTTGATAGTATTGCATCACAATATTCAGAAGAACAACTTAAAGTAATAGTTAGTATATTACCTAATAAAGTAAAAGTAATACTAGAGGAAAATTCTGATAATTATAGAAAGTTTATGGGAATTAAAGGTAAAAAGGTAGCTGGAGCAAGCGAATTAAGAAAAGCAGAATATGTTGAAAAAGAGATAGACACAGGAAGTAAATTAACACAACCAGTTATTATACCAACAATGGTTGGAACTAGAAAAGTAACTAAAATGAGTCAACAAGATGAAAATGCAATAAAGGCTATTGAACTAGAAAAGAAAAAGCAAGAGGAGTTAAAGGAAAGAGAAAAAGCTAAAGCTGAAGCTGAAGCAAAGAAAAAAGAAAAGGAAAGAATTGCAAGAGAAAAAGCTGAAGCTGAAGCAAAGAGAAAAGAAGAAGAAAGAATTGCAAGAGAAAAGGCTGAGGCAGAAGTAAAGAGAAAAGAAGAAGAAAGAATTGCAAGAGAAAAAGCTGAGGCAGAAGCAAAGAGAAAAGAAGAAGAAAGAATTGCAAGAGAAAAAGCTGAAGCAGAAGCAAAGAGAAAAGAAGAAGAAAGAATTGCAAGAGAAAAAGCTGAAGCAGAAGCAAAGAAAAAAGAAGAAGAAAGAATTGCAAGAGAAAAAGCTGAGGCAGAAGCAAAGAAAAAAGAAGAAGAAAGAATTGCAAGAGAAAAAGCTGAGGCAGAAGCAAAGAAAAAAGAAGAAGAAAGAATTGCAAAGGAAAAAGCCAAAGCTGCTGCAAAGAAAAAAGAGGAAGAAATGGCAAGAGAAAGTGAGAATACTGGGAAAAGAGGAAGAGGAAGACCTCGTAAAAATGCAGTTGATGTTGAAGAGGTTGATGATGTACCAGTAAAAAGAAAAAGAGGAAGACCTCGCAAAAATGCAATAGAAGAAAATATAGAAAATGTTGGAGCTATAGCAGTAGAAACTGAAAAAAATGTTAAATCTAAAGTCAAAGAAGAGGTTAGCAAAGTAAAAGATACTGCAAAACCTAAAATAGAAGAAGTAAAGCAAGAAAAAGAAAAAGCAGAAAAGAAAATCAAAGATGAAATAGATGATTTTGATGATATATTACCAGGTTTTGATGACTTAGATGAGAATCAAAAAAATGAAATAGATAATTTTAGTGATTATGAAGATGAAGATTTATTACCAGGGTTTGAAGATTATGAAGAAAATTCTGAAGGAAACGAAAAAAATACAGCTAATACAGATGAATTAGAAGATGATAGTGATTTACTTCCAGAATTTGAAGATTATGATGAAGATGAATTCGATGATTATGATGAAGACGAATTTGAAGATTATGAAGATGATATTGATGACACCGAAAACTATGAGGATGATGAATTCGAAGATATAGAGGATGTGGATGATGTAGACAACTTTGAGGATGATGAGGATAATGAAGTTGAAGAAATAGAAGATGAAGAATTAGAAGATTTTGATGACTATGAAGACTACGAACTAGAAGACGACGAAGATTTTGATGATTATGAAGATGAGGAATTAGAGGATTTCGAAGACTACGAAGACGATGAAGCAGAAGAATTGAAAGAAAATAATGAAGATGAATTACAAGACGAAATCGAAGATGACGAAGAAAAATTTGATGACAATGATGATAATGACGATGATTTATTACCTGGATTTGATGATTATGAAGATGAGGACGAAGAAGATTATAATACAGAAAATATAGCAGGTTTTGATGATGAGTCAACTGAAAAAGAACAAAGTGATGAAGATGATGATTTACTTCCAGGTTTTGATGATGATTATGAAGACGAAGATGAAAATCTTGATAATGAAAAATTTGAAAGTGATGAATTAGATGATATAGACTTTAATGATGATGATGATTTTGAACTTGACGATAATGAAGACGAATTTGATAATTATGAAGATGATGAAGATGATATACTACCTGGATTTGAAGATACTGACGATGATATGTTATCAGACTTAGAAGATGAAAGCAAAAATCAAGAAGGAGTTAATTCAGGTGAAGAAGTCGAAGACGATGAAGATGAAGAAGATGATGATATATTACCTGGATTTGATGATGATGAAGATGAAGATTTAGGAGAATTAGAAAAATCAGAAAAATCAGAAAAATCAGAAAAATCAGAAGAATCTGATGAGATAGATGAAGATGAATTTGACTTTGATGATGAAGATGAAATAGTTGAAAAACATCATGACGGTTCATTTAAAGGAATTACTAATAAAAATTATAGATATGACAATGATTTAGCAAGTAGTATAAAAGATTTAAAAGAAACTGAAAAGTTAGAAGAATATAACTTTGATACAGATAATTTAATTACTTCAGGGCAAAAAGTTGTATCATTTGTGGGAACATCAAAAAACGGAACATCTTTCTTAGTAAATAATTTAGCTGAATTATTCTCAAATAAAGGAATTAAAACAGCAATCTTAGATTTGACACAAAATAAAAATGCATACTATATTTACACAAACAATGAAGATGAATTAAGGGAAAAAGCACATGTAAGCTTTGAAAACTTAAAAAACGGAATTGCAGAAGGTGTAATGGTAAATAATAATTTAGATGTTTATACTTCTTTACCAGGAGAAGATGATAATTTAGATGATGTAACAAATATAATGCAAACATTGTTACAAAATTATACACTAGTATTATTAGACTGTGATTTTGAAACAGATCCTAGATATTTCAAAACTGCACAAGAAATATATTTAGTACAAAGTTTAGATGTTTTAACAATTCAACCATTAACAGCTTTCTTAAGAGAATTGAAAGTAAAAAATATATTAGAACCTAATAAATTAAGAATAGTAATTAATAAAAACATTAAAGTTGGATTATTAAATGAAAAAGTCTTAATTGGAGGAATGTCAGTATATAATGACCCAGCAATGACATATATGACTGAATTATTCAATAGAGACACAATAAAATACATTACTATACCATTTGAAAATCAAGTATATGCAAAATACCTTGAAGGATTAGTTAATTGTAAGATATCTTCAAAAGGATATTCAAAGAGCTTTATATCAAGCTTAAATAAATTAGGTGATATGGTTTATCCAACAATAAACGGAAAAAAACAAAAAAATAATTATAATAATTTTTCTAATCAGAATAATGCATTTTCAAAAGATACAAACACAATATTAGATAAAATGAAAAAAAGTATTAATATAACGAGGTGAAATCTTTGGGAGTTTTAATAGCATTTATTATAATACTGCTAGGAATTGCAATTGCATTGGTAGTATATAATATGAATTTAAAGAAGAAATTGCAAACTTTAGATAATACAAACCAAAAAGTTACAAGTTTGAATGTTTTGCAAGATTTTATGAACACAATAAGTGAACAAATAACTGCAGATGAAAAAATAAATAGAATAAATGACATCTTAATTGAAAGATATAAAATAAAATACTCAACAATAGTTATATATAATGGTGCAGAATATCAAATTAAAGCATCAAATGTAGAACAAAAACATTGGGATGTTTTAAAAAATCTTCAATCTGAAAAAGTGTTTATAGATAGTATACAAACAGCAACAACTAAATATATTACTGTTAATAGTGATAATGAAAAATTACCATATTTAAAAATGGAATATGCAAGGGCAAAATCAGCAATGTTTTTCCCCTTGTATATAGATAATATTTATATTGGATATTGGATTATTGAAGGTCCTGAACCACATGAGTTTGACAATGTTGATACTACTGTATTAGAAGTTGTAAAAAACAATATTATTTCAGTATTAAGAACAGTAGAAACACAAAGAATTATCAATAACCTTGTTAGAGAAGATTTATATTCAGGTTTAAAAAATGAAGAGTATTTATATTCTGGCGGTAGAACAATAATTGATAGATATCCAACATCAGCAGTATGTTTATTTAAATTAATTAATTTACCAAAAATTAATGAAAAAGTTAGTAGAAAAACTGGAAATGAAGTTATATCAAAAGTGTGTAAACTTATTAAAAATAATTTAACAGATGAATATGTTTTTGTTAGATATAATGGTCCAAAATTTGCTATAGTATTTTCTGGAAGTGATGTCGAAGGTGTTGCTCAATTTATGAAAGATATGAAAATAAGAGTTGAAACAACAAAAGTAGCTGTAAGAGAAGATTATAGACCAAATATAGAATCAAAAAGAATACAATATGTTGTTCCAAAAATTAATGTTGCACTTACAACATATTATAAAGGAACAGCGCTTGAAGGTGTGTTATCAAAATTAGAAGAATATTTAGATACAACAGATGAAAGTGAAAGTGAGATTAATTATTTATAATAGGAGGTGTACTTATGGCTACTGATGAAACAGTAAGTTTTAAAGTCGAAAGAGAAGAAAGCATAGAAGCAAGAGAAATTTTACAAAAAGTTTATGAAGCACTTGTAGAAAAAGGATACAACCCAATTAACCAAATAGTAGGTTATATTTTATCTGGAGATCCAACATATATTACAAGCCATAATGATGCAAGAAATCTTATCAGAAAAATCGAAAGAGATGAATTACTTGAAAAAATGGTAAAAGAATACATAGGATTGGAAGACTAGTTATGAGGCTACTTGGAATAGATTATGGTGATTCAAGGGTTGGACTAGCTATTACAGATAGCTTACGGTATTACAGCACAAGGATTGGAAACAATTCATCATAACGGAAATGATAAAATTGTTTTAAAAAGACTAGAAGAAATTGTGAATGAATATGAAATAGACACTTTTGTAATAGGAATGCCAATCAATATGAATGGAACAAAAACTATTAGAGCAGAGGTTACAAATCAATTTATTCATAAATTAAAATGCAAGTTTAATAAAATAAAAATTGAAACAATTGATGAAAGATTAACTACTGTTGCTGCTCATAAAACTATGAACTTTTTAGACGTAAATAAACATAAGAAAAAAAATATAGTAGATACAATTTCTGCAGTATATATTTTGGAAATTTATATAAATAAATTAAAAAACAGTTGATTTAATGGAAAATATATTATATTATAAGGTTGATTTAAGTAAAGTGTTTATTTAATAGAGCAAAATTCAATAATTGAATATATAAAACTATTTTGTAAATACTATATTTAGATAAATAAACAAAATAAAATATTTTCTTGAAAGGAGAATAAAAATGAGTGAAGATATGAACAATAATTACAATGAAGAATCAGAAGAAATTGATAACATTATAGTTTTAAATGATGAAAATGGTGAAGAAGTTCCTTTTGAATTTCTTGATTTAATAGAATATGAAGGTGAAGAATATGTTGTTCTTTTACCAGTTGAAGAAGATGAAGAAGCTGATGAAGTTGTTATTTTAAAACTTGAAGATACAGAATCAGAAGATGAAGAATCTTATGTAAGTGTTGATGATGAAGAAGTTCTAAATACAATTTTTGAAATGTTTAAAGAAAAGTTTAAAGATGAATTTAATTTTGTTGATTAATTTCAAAAAGCCTAAAAGACATTTGTCTTTTGGGCTTTTTTGAAGCTTTTGAGACTTTTGGGGACGGTCTTTTTTTGTCTCATTTTTGAGACTTTTAGGGACAGTTTTTGCCTTGTTTTTGATTCTTTTAGGAAAATCTTATTTGAATTTTTTGTGAAATTTAATAAAATAGTTGAACGTTTTAACACAATATGGTAAAATTAGAATATTGTAGAATAGTAAATAAAAGGAGTTAAAATAATATGCTTAAGATTTTAAAAAACAACTTAAAAAAATCATGGTGGGCTATAATAATTATATTTGTGTTATTATGTGCACAAGCTATGGCAGATTTAAATTTACCAGATTTTACTTCAAAAATTGTTAATATTGGAATACAACAAAAAGGAATCGAAAATTCATCTCCTGAAGTAATTACTAAATCAACTATGGATAAGGTTTTGTTATTATCAAAAGAAGATAATTTTATATTGAATAATTATCAAGTTTTTTCTAAAGATAATATTTCAGAAAAAGAATATAGTAAATATTTAAAACAATATCCGAACATAGAAAAACAAAATTCCTATATAAAAAAGAATATAAATGAAGAAACAGAAAACAAATTAGATTTGGAAATTGGTAAATCATTAATGTTAGTTAATATGCTAGAAAGCAAAGAAACATTAGCACAATTAAAAAATCAAATGTCAACATATATGAATAATGATAAGTTTAAACAGCTTATCACAAGTGACAATAATAATGGAGAGTATAATTATTTAGTTAATAATATCAATAATATAGATTTTGATAATATAGATATATTTGCTGTAATTGCTGAGATTCCTGAACAGCAACTTAATATGATATTAGATGTTGTAAATCAAAAATATTCAGAAATGCCAGATAGCATTATTGAACAAAGTGCAATTATCTCTGTTCAAAAAGAGTATGAAACTTTAGGTGTAGATTTAAATAAAAAACAAAATAATTACATATTAATTTCAGGATTACAAATGCTTTCAGTTGCAATGATAAGCATGGTTTCAGCAATTTTAATTACTTTATTATCAGCAAGAACTGCTGCAACTTTAGGAAAAATTGTGAGAGAAAAAGTATTTAAAAAAGTATTAAGTTTTTCAAGCAATGAATATAGAAAATTTGGAAGTTCTTCACTAATTACGAGAAATACAAATGATATTCAACAAATACAAAACCTAATACCTATGTTATTTAGGGTTGTTATTTATGCACCTATAGTTGGAATTGGCGCGTTTTTAAAGGTTTTGGCTAATAGTGAAAATTCAATGGCATGGATTATTGGTGTTGCGATTCTAGCAATAGTATTTATAATTGGAACTTTATTTGTTTTAGCAATGCCAAAATTTAAAAAATTACAGGACTTAATCGATAAATTAAATATGGTGTCAAGAGAAATTTTAACTGGTATACCAGTAATCAGAGCATTTAACAAAGAGAAATATGAGGAAGACAAATTTAATGGAGCTAATACTGAGTTAACTAAAACAAATATTTTTGTTAACAGAACAATGAGCTTTATGATGCCACTTTTGATGTTTATAATGAATTCTATAAGTTTATTAATAATATGGGCTGGTGCTGAAAATGTTGATAAAGGTGTGATGCAAGTAGGAACTGTTATGACATTTATGCAATATACAATGCAAATAGTTATCTCATTCTTATTTATCTCAATGTTATCGATTATCTTACCAAGAGCATCAGTTTCAGCCAAAAGAATAAATGAAGTTTTAGAAACAGAAACATTAGTTAAAGATGCAAAAAACTTAAAAAGTTTTGATAAAAATAAAAAGGGATTAGTAGAATTTAAAAAAGTATCATTTAAATATCCAGATGCTGATTCAGAGGTTTTAACAGATATAGATTTTGTTGCAAAACCTGGCGAAATAACAGCTATTATAGGAAGTACTGGTAGTGGAAAATCTACTGTTGTAAATCTATTACCTAGATTTTATGATGTTACAGGTGGAGAAATTTTAGTTGATGGAGTAAACATTAAAGATGTTGCTCAAAAGGATTTAAGAGACATAATAGGATTTGTTCCACAAAAAGGTATGTTGTTTTCGGGAACAATTGAATCAAATATAAAATATAGTGATGAAGGTATGTCTGATGAAAAAATGATACAAGCTGCAAAAATAGCTCAAGCTGAAGAATTCATAAATACAAAAACTGATAAATATAAATCAGAAATTTCTCAAGGAGGAAATAATGTTTCAGGTGGGCAAAAGCAAAGATTATCAATAGCAAGAGCAATTGCTAAAAACCCAGAAATATTTATTTTTGATGATAGTTTTTCAGCATTGGATTTTAAAACGGATTTGAAACTTAGAAATGCATTAGAAGAAGTAACACAAAATAAAACTGTAATTATAGTTGCACAAAGAATTAGTACAATAATGAATGCTAATCAAATTATAGTTTTAGATGAAGGAAAGATTGTGGGTAAGGGTACACATGAACAATTATTGAAAAATAATGAAGTTTATAAACAAATTGCTTTATCACAACTTTCTAAAGAAGAATTAGACTCATAAACTTATAATTATGTATTTTTATCAATTAAAAGACAAATAGAAGGGAGCTACAAAATGGCAGAAAATACAACAAAAACTGGTATGAAGCGACCAGGTGGCAGAGGAGCTAGAGGAATGGCACCTGTTGAAAAAGCAAAAGATTTTAAAGGAACACTTAAAATCTTAATAAAAAAATATTTGATGCAATATAAATTTAGTTTATTTATTGTTATTGTTTTCGCTGTTGCAAGTACTGTTTTTTCAATTGTTGGACCAAAAATTTTAGGAAATGCAACAACAGAAATTTTTACTGGAATTGTAAGTAAAATTTCAGGTGGAGCAGGAATCAACTTTAACAAAATTGCTAATATTTTATTTACTTTATTAGCTCTATATATAATAAGTGCTGTATTTGGTATAATTCAAGGTTTGATTATGACACAAGTAGCACAAAAATTAACATATAAACTTCGTAATGATTTAGCACAAAAATTAAATAAATTACCAATGAATTATTTTGATAAAAAGACTAATGGTGAAATATTATCAATTATTACAAATGATATTGATACATTAGGGATGAATTTAAATCAAAGTATTACACAAATTATAACTTCAATATGTACTGTAATAGGTATATTAGGAATGATGTTTTCAATGAATGTTTTAATGACTTTAGTTTCATTACTAATATTGCCGATTTCAGTTTTTGCAGTAAAAAAAATTGTAACAAAATCACAAAAATATTTTGCTAAACAGCAAGAGTATTTAGGGCATGTTAATGGAAATATTGAAGAAACATTTGGTGGTTATAATATAGTTAAAGTATTTAATGGTGAAGAAAAAGCTATAAAAGAGTTTAAAAAATCAAATGATGAATTATATACATCAGCATGGAAATCTCAATTTCTATCAGGTTTAATGCACCCTATAATGAATTTCATTGGAAATATAGGATATGTGGCAATTGCACTATTAGGAGGATATTTAAGTATTCAAGGAAAAATCACAGTTGGTAATATTCAATCATTTATACAATATAATAAGCAATTTACACAACCTATAAACCAAATTGCACAAGTTTCAAGTATGATACAAGCAATGGTTGCAGCAGCTGAAAGAATTTTCGGATTTTTAGATGAAGATGAAGAGGTTATACATATCTCAGATAATACTTCAGTAGAAAGTCTAAAAGGAAATGTAAAATTTGAACATGTTCATTTTGGATATAACTCAGATAAAATCATTATAAATGATTTTAATGCTAATATAAAAGAAGGTCAAAAAATCGCAATTGTTGGACCAACAGGTGCAGGAAAGACAACAATTGTTAAGCTATTAATGAGATTTTATGATTTAAATTCAGGTAAAATTTTAATAGATGGTCATGATATAAGCAAATTCGATAGAGGAGATATTAGAAAACTATTTGGAATGGTGCTTCAAGACACATGGCTGTTTAATGGGACTATAAAAGATAATATTAAATACAGTAATTTAAATGCATCAGATTCAGAAGTTATAGAAGCCGCTAAAGCTGCACATGTTCATCATTTTATTAAAACATTACCTAATAGCTATAATATGGAAATAAATGAGGAAACAAGCAACATTTCACAAGGTCAAAAACAATTATTAGCAATTGCACGTGTTATTTTAGCAGATTCAAAAATCTTAATTTTAGATGAGGCAACTAGTTCAATTGATACAAGAACAGAAATACAAATTCAATCAGCAATGGATGAGCTTATGAAAGGAAGAACAAGTTTTATTATTGCACATAGATTATCTACAATTAGAAATGCTGATTTAATTTTAGTTATGAATAATGGGGATATTATAGAACAAGGAACTCATGAAGAATTGCTTAATAAAAATGGATTTTATGCTGAACTTTATAATTCTCAGTTTGAGGAAGTTGAAGAATAGGTAAAATTGAGGTTTTAACTTGGAACCTCAATTTTTAAGTTGACAAAAAAACAAATGTTTAATAAAATGAACACAACTGAAACATTTGGGGACGGTCTTAAAATGTTTCAAAAATGAAACAAAACAAGACCGTCCCCAAATGTTTCAAATAAGATTGAAAGGAGACGTATTTAATGGATTTAAAAAATGATGTTAAATATGTAAAAGGAGTAGGTCCAAACCGTGTGGTTTTATTAAATAAATTAGGAATATATACATTGGAAGATTTAATAACATATTTTCCAAGAGATTATGAAGATAGAAGTAAGCCAAAACTAATAAGTGAATTAGTGGATGGTGAAGAAGCCTTAGTAAAAGGATTTGTTGTATCAAGAATGCTAGAATTAAAGGTAAGAAAAAATCTTGTTATATATAAATTAATTATAAGAGATGAAACAGGTCCATGTACTATAACATGGTATAATCAACCATACTTAAAAAGGATGTTTACAGTTGGGAATGAATATAGTTTTTATGGAAAAGTAAGCAAAAAGGGGAATAGAGTTGAAATGGCATCACCAGTTTATGATTCTGCCGAAACATCTAAAAATACTGGAAAAATAATTCCAATATATCCACTTACATATAAATTATCTCAAACAACTTTAAGACAAATTATTGAGACAGGTTTAAATGCGGTTGAAGGCGAGTTAGAAGAAACTCTTCCAGAATATTTAAGAAAAGAATATAATTTGTTAAATATTAATAATGCAATTCATAATATTCATTTTCCGCAAGAGTTTGTGGATTTTAAAAAAGCAAGAACAAGATTTGTATTTGAAGAATTGTTAGGTATGCAACTTGCATTATTAAAGTTAAAGACTCAATATACTCAAGAAAAAGTGGGAATAAAATTTGACGAAAATGTAAAAATTTCTGATGTAATAAATGATTTACCATTTAGTTTAACAAAAGCACAATTAAGAGTATTAGAAGAAATTGATAATAATATGGAAAGCCCAAAAACAATGAATAGATTACTACAAGGTGATGTTGGTTCTGGTAAAACTATTGTATCTGTAATAGCTGCTTATAAAGCTGTTAGAAGCGGATATCAAGTTGCAATAATGGCTCCAACTGCAATTTTGGCTACCCAACATCTGGAGAGTTTTTCAGAGGTTTTAGGAAAATATGGGATTAGATGTGAATTATTAACAAGTAGCGTTACAAAAAAGAATAAAGATGATATATTGGAAAGATTACAAAATGGTGAAATTGATGTTTTGATAGGAACTCATGCAATTTTAGAGGATAATGTAATTTTTAAGAATTTAGGATTAGTTGTAACAGATGAGCAACATAGATTTGGAGTTAGACAACGTAGTAAAATAGCGGCAAAGGGTAATAATCCGGATGTTTTAGTTATGACAGCAACACCAATTCCGCGTACATTGGCACTTATTTTATATGGAGATTTGGATATATCAATAATAGACGAATTGCCTCCAAATAGAAAGAAAATCGAAACATATGCAGTTAAAACCTCTATGGCAGAAAGAGTTAATAACTTTGTTAAACAACAAATAGGTGAAGGAAGACAAGCATATATTGTATGTCCATTGGTTGAAGAAAATGAGGAAATAGATGCAAAATCTGTTATTGAACTTGCTGAAGATTATAAAAATAATGTTTTTAAAGATTATAGAGTTGAATATATTCATGGAAAAATGCGTCCAAAAGAAAAAGATGAGATAATGCAAAAATTTAAAGATGGAGAAATTGATATATTGATTTCAACAACAGTTATTGAGGTTGGAGTTAATGTTCCAAATGCAAGTATTATGATTGTTGAGAATAGTGAGAGATTTGGATTAGCACAACTTCATCAGCTTCGTGGAAGAGTTGGTAGAGGTGATTATCAGTCATATTGTATTTTGAAGTTTAATGGTGGGTCTGATGTTGTAAGGCAGAGAATGAAAATTATGCAGGATACCAATAATGGATTTGTTATTGCTGAAAAAGACTTGGAGTTAAGAGGTAGTGGTGAGTTTTTTGGTACAAGACAACATGGTATTCCGGAATTTAAAATTGCGAATTTGTTTGAAGATATGCCTACTTTACAGACAGTTCAAGCTTTAGCTATTAAGATTATTGATGAAGATCCGGAGTTGAAGGAAGAGAAGAATGCTCCTTTGAAAAAGATTGTTGATAAGAAGTTTGGGGATAGGATTGAGATATAAATTTGCATTTTAAATTTGAATTTTTTGAGGTTGAAATAAGCCGCCCAAGCCATAGAATTATGTAGCTTTAAAAAATATAATTAATACTCCGTTCGTTTGCTGGCGTTGGAGTTTGGGAGGAAGCGGATAGGTTTGAGCGCCAAACTGCGCACTCCACTGCGTATTAATATATTTTTTAAAGCTACATAATTCTATGGCTTGGGCTACTCAGAAGAAGTAAGTGTACGATAGCACTTGATTTACATAAAGTTGACTGCTTTTGAAAAATTTGTTATAATTAATGTAGTTCTATATGAACTATATAAGGCCTTTTGCTTTAAAAAGGCACATACGCCGTTTCACTTTATTACATTTTTAGGAGGTTAACATTATGGATGAAATGGAAATGAGAACATTGCAGGAACACACACGAGCTTTGGATGAGAATACTAGAGCAATACGGACATTTACTCAGTTACTTGCTGAGATTATGTCAGTACCATCTTTCACAAATGGGAATGAGGTAATGCCTATGTCAACTGTACTTTCTAGACTTGAAGAAATCGAATCTAGATTAAATTCGGATTCTCGTATGTTCACAAGCAGTGTTAACAGTATGGCTGAGATATCTGCTAAGAATAAGTATGCGGTGGAAATGTTTTGTGATGCAGCAAGCAGAATGCACCGTCAATTTTAAGCGATATCAATCAAAAAAAGACTCGGTATGAGTCTTTTTTTGATTAATATAGAGAAAATGAACAAATTTGCCAAACAATATTTGACAAATCTCAAAAATGTAGTATAATATAAGGGTATATTATTTGTGAAAGGAGATAGTTATGTTAGCTAAAATTTGGAAAAAAGTATTAATGTTAATATTGATAATAGCATGTTTATTTAATGTTGTTACAAAATTAGTAAACAATTTATCTTTAGAGGATGAATTACTATCATCAGCACAATATATTCAAGACCAACAAGATGCAGAGAAAATGGTCATGAAATAGTTTTTGATTATAGTAAAAAATAAATGTTTTTTTAGTATAATAAAAAAAATTAATTAGCAAATTAAATTCCATAAATAAAAAATAATAATTAAATAGCAAAAAACTATTGAAAAATATTTTGAATTATGGTAATATATTAAACAGTGATTTTATTTTTAATAAGAGAGGTGAATACAAAATGAGAGAAGGATTACATCCAAACTATACTGAAGCAACAATTACATGTGCTTGTGGTAATGTTATGAAAACAAATTCTACAAAATCTGATATGAAAGTTGATATTTGTTCAAAATGTCATCCATATTGGACAGGTAACTTAAAAAGAGAAACAACAGGTGGTAGAGCAGATAAATTTAAGAAAAAATTTGGAATTGCATAATTTAGAAAAGATAGCCGATATGAAGGGCTATTTTTTTTAGCCAATGGGGACGGGGCAATTTAAGCCAATAGGGACGGGGCAATTTGGCATGATTCAAATCGTGCCAAATTGCCCCGTCCCTATTGGCTTAACCTATTGGCTTAAATTGCCCCGTTCCCATTGGCTTTAATTAAGGATGGAGATTTGTAAATTAGGGACAGAGAGATTATAAAAATTTCCTGTCCTTAGCTTAAAAAACTCTTGAAAAAAATGACAAATTATAGTAAAATAAAGGAAATTTTGATGAAAAGAGAAGATTAAAAAGTAAGGAGATTTGTGTTGTGAGTTTAAATATTGATAATGAGTTACAATATATAGAAAAAGTAAAAAAAATAAATGATGGAAAAAATTTAAAATATTTAATAATGACAATGGGATGTCAATTAAATGAAAATGATTCAGAAAAACTATCTGGAATGATTGAAAACATGGGATATTCAAAAACTGAGAATTTACAAGAAGCTGATTTGGTTGTTTTTAATACTTGTTGTGTTAGAGAAAATGCTGAAGATAGATTATTTGGAAAATTAGGAGAAGTAAAAAAAGTTAAAGAAAAAAAAGGAACTATTATTGCAATTGGTGGATGTATGATGCAAGAAAAACATATTGTTGAAAAACTAAAACAAAGTTATCCATTTTTTGATATTGTTTTTGGAACTCATACACTTCATAAATTTCCAGAAGATTTATATTCTAAAATTATTAATAATAAAAGAATTGAAGATATTTTAGATATTGATGGTGAGATTATTGAAGGTTTACCAATAAAAAGAAATGATAATATTAAAGCATCTGTAACAATAATGAATGGATGTAATAATTTCTGCAGTTTTTGTATAGTACCATATGTTAGAGGTAGAGAAAGAAGCAGAAATCCAGAAGATATATTAAACGAAGTAAAAGATTTAGCAAATCAAGGTTATAAGGAAATTACTTTATTAGGTCAAAATGTAAATTCATATTTAAGAAGTGGAAAAAAAGACTTTGAAAGTGAGATAAAAACTTTTGCGGAATTATTAAGAGCTGTAAATAAAATTGATGGAATAGAAAGAATTAGATTTGTTTCACCACATCCAAAGGATTTCACAGATGATGTTATTGAAGCTATTAGAGATTGTGATAAAGTTAGTAAAATTATACATTTGCCACTACAATCTGGAAGTTCTCAAATTTTAAAAATAATGAATAGAAAATATACAAAAGAACAATTTTTAAATCTTGTAGATAAAATGAAAAAAATGATTCCAGAAGTAGTTTTTTCAACAGATATAATTGTTGGTTTCCCAGGTGAAACTGAAGAGGATTTTGAAGATACTTTAGATGTAGTTAGAAAAGTAAATTTTGAACAAGTATTTATGTTTATTTATTCAAGAAGAGTTGGAACACCAGGAGATAGAATGGAAAATCAAGTTCCTGAAGAAATTAAACATGAAAGATTTAATAGATTAAAAGAATTAGTAGAAAGCCAAATTGCTGAAAACAATAAAAAATATATTGGAACAATACAAAAAGTTTTGGTAGAAGGAGTTAGCAAAACAAATAATGAATTTTTGACTGGTAGAACTGATTCAAATAAGGTTGTTAATTTTGTTGGTTGCGAGGAAATGATTGGAAATATGGTAGATTTGAAAATCGTTTCTGAACATATGTGGTATTTAAAAGGAGAAATAGTTTAGGGATATTATAAGCATAATTGGTATTAACACTGTTTTAGTGAAATGCTTATTATGCTTGTGTTGTGTTTGGAATTTTTAAAATAATGAAATTCAAAATAATAAAATTCAAAATTATGGTATTTAAAAATATGAGATGTGTCCCTCGTTGTGCATTTTGCACAACGGGGACGCGTCCCCAATTGTGCAGGAGGTAATATAAATGGCTGAGTTTTCACCAATGATGCAACATTATTTAAAAACAAAGGAAGAATATAGTGATTGTATCTTGTTTTACAGATTAGGTGATTTTTATGAAATGTTTTTTGATGATGCTATTACAGTGTCAAGAGAATTAGAGATTACTTTAACAGGAAAAGATTGTGGACAAGAGGAAAGAGCTCCTATGGCAGGGATTCCTTTTCATGCAGCAGAAGCTTATATTTCAAGACTTATTTCTAAAGGATATAAAGTTGCTATTTGTGAGCAAATGGAGGATCCGAAAGAAGCTAAGGGAATTGTTAAAAGAGAGGTTATTAGGGTTGTAACACCAGGTACTGTTATTGAATCTAATTTGTTAGAAGAAAAGAAAAATAATTATATAATGAGTATATATAAAACTGGAATTTATTATGGTATAGGTGTTTGTGATGTTTCAACAGGTGATTTTTTTGCAACACAGATTTGTGAGAATAATAATTTTTCTAAATTATTAGATGAAATTTCAAGATATTCTCCATCAGAGGTTATTGTAAATAAAATGATGTTTGAAACTAAATCTGAATTAAACAAAATTCAGGAAAGATTTAAAGTTTTTGTTTCATTGGAAAAAGAAGAGAATTTTAGTGATGAAACTGAATTATTACTTCAAATGTATAATGTGGTTACTGATAATCAAATAAAAACAAAGGAACAAATGGAAGAAATTGATGATAAGAATTTGATGGTTCCTGCAATTAATGCATTAATCACATATTTAACAGAAACTCAAAAAACAAATTTAGATCATATTAATACTATTAAAATTTATAGTATAACACAATATATGTCACTTGATATAAATGCAAGAAGAAATCTTGAGTTAACAGAAAAAATGAGGGATAAATCTAAAAAAGGAACTTTATTATGGGTTCTTGATAAAACTTCAACTTCAATGGGAGGAAGACTTTTAAGAAGATGGATTAATGATCCATTAATTGATGTAAAAGAGATTAATAAAAGACTAGATTCTGTAAAAGAATTAAAAAATAGTGTCATTTTAAAAGGTGATATAATAGATAGCTTGAAAAAAGTTTATGATATTGAAAGATTAGCAGGTAAAATTGCATATGGTAATGCAAATGGAAGAGATTTAATTTCATTAAAAAATTCTGTAAAACAATTACCAGATGTAAAAGCAATTTTGTCTAAAACTGAATCTGGAATGCTTAAAGAATTATATGATGAATTAGATGTTTTAGAAGATGTTTTTGAATTAATAGATAAATCAATTGTTGAAGAACCACCAATTAGTGTTAAAGAAGGTGGAATTATAAAATTAGGTTATGACCCTGAAATTGATACATTAAAAAAAGCTACAACAGAAGGAAAGAATTGGATTATTCAGCTTGAAGCTAGAGAAAGAGAACAAACTGGTATAAAAGGCTTAAAAGTTGGATTTAATAAGGTTTTTGGATATTTTATAGAGGTTACAAAATCTAATTTAAGTATGGTTCCAGATAGATATATTAGAAAACAAACATTAACAAATGCTGAAAGATATATTACAGAAGAACTAAAAAATCTTGAAAATCAAATTTTAGGTGCTGAAGAAAAGGTTATTAATCTTGAGTACAAAGCATTTACAGATATCAGAGAAGCAATTGAGAAACAAATTCAAAGAATTCAAAAAACATCAAATATAATAGCAACATTAGATGTTTTAACTGCTTTTGCAACAGTTGCAGAAGATATGAACTATGTAAAACCTGTTGTTGATAATGATGGAATAATTGATATAAAAGATGGAAGACATCCTGTAATTGAAAAAATGTCACAAGCAGGAGAATTTGTTCCAAATGATACATATTTAGATAAATCAAGTAATAGATTAGCAATTATCACTGGTCCTAATATGGCTGGTAAATCAACATATATGAGACAAGTTGCATTAATTACATTAATGGCTCAAATAGGTAGTTATGTTCCTGCTTCTGAAGCAAGAATTGGTGTAGTTGATAAAATATTTACAAGAGTTGGTGCATCAGATGATTTAAGTATGGGACAAAGTACTTTTATGGTAGAGATGATGGAAGTTGCGACAATTTTAAAAGAAGCAACTGCTAATAGTTTAGTTATTTTAGATGAGATAGGTAGGGGAACATCAACATATGATGGTTTATCTATTGCATGGGCTGTTGCAGAACATATTGCAGACAAAAGCTTATGTGGTGCAAAAACATTATTTGCAACACATTATCATGAATTAACTGAACTTGAGGAAAAAGTTGATGGTGTAAAAAATTATTCAATTGCAGTAAAAGAAAAAGGGGAAGATATTATCTTCTTAAGAAAAATTGTTAAAGGTGGAACAGATGAAAGCTATGGAGTTCATGTAGCTCGTTTGGCAGGAGTTCCACAAAATGTAACAAAAAAAGCAAATGAAATTTTACGATCTTTGGAAAGAAGAAATATTTTGAACAATAAAGCTATTGAAAAAGAAAGTAAAAAAGTAGTCGCAGGACAAGTAGATATGTTTAATTTCAAATTAGCAGAGGTTGCAAGTGAGTTTGATAAGATTGATGTAAATCAGTTGACTCCGATAGATGCTTTGAATACTATTGTTAAGATGAAAGAAAAATTAAGTTAGTGCACAGTTGGGGACGCGTCCCCGCTGTGCATTTTGCACAATCGGGGACAGTTCTTAAAACTGAAATTAAGCTTTTAGAATTGTTCCAAGATTCATATTCTTTGCACATTGGAGACAGATTAAGAACTTGATAATTAGATATTTAGTAGAAAGTTGATGTGTCCCAAGTTGTGCAAAATGCACAACAGGGACGCGTCCCCAACTGTGCAAAAAAAAATCCAGCTTAATGCTGGATTTTTTAATTATTTATTTTTTAAGTAATTTTTAGCAACTTTTGGTGAAAGACTTTCTGAAATAATTCCCCATTTACCATTTACTTTGTAAACATACATATCGTTTGTATTTGTTTCAGATTTGTCTTTTCCTTTAATTGTAGCTTTTACAGATACTTTGTATCCACCTGTAATTTTAACATCTTCTTTATATTTTTCTTCAACGTATTCTTTAACTTTTTCTAAGTCATCTTTGTCAATTTTTTCTTTGTCTTTGATTTTGTAACTGATTTTTACATTTTTTCCATATTCGTCTTCTAAAGATTCTTTCATATCTTTCATATCATCTTTATCAAGATCCATATCATCAGCTATAAATTTAACATATGCTTTTGTATATGTTTTTGCATTGAATTTTGCCATTCCTTTGAAATAATTGTCGATTGGTTTTTTCCAACCACCGCCTAATAGAGAAGCTAAAAGTGCTATAACAACTATAACAGCTAAAACAATTCCTCCAATTATTCCGTATTTTTTTAAATTTTCTTTGTTTACAGAAGATGTACTTGTTGTAGTTGTTTCTTTTATTGGTTCTTCAACTGTAGCTGTTTGAGCTTCAGCTCCATTTCCGCAATTTGGGCAAACTACTTGATTATCATCCATTTCTGCACCGCAGTTTTCACAAAACTTACTCATAAAAAATCCTCCTTTAAATTTTTTTACAACTATATAATAATATAAGTATATTTTAATGTCAAGAATAAAAGAACAATTTTGTCGAAAAAAATAAAGTTGACTTTTCAATTGTATAGATATAAAATATATTCATATTAAAATGTTATTAATTTAATAGTTTTAAATGAATTTTCGAAAATTATTTCGAAGACATAGAAAATTTATTATGAAAGTATTTAATATTTCATAATAAGTAATTGAATAAAAAGGATGATGTAACATGAAAATTCAATACAAAGAAAAAATATTTGATGTCCAAGAAAACACAAAAATCAAGGACGTATTAAAAGATGAAATTGTTGCTAATAATAGTATTGCAGCTAGATTTAATAATGAAGTAAAAAGTTTAGATTATAAATTAAAAGAAGATGGAAAAATTTCTTTAATAGATTTAAGTGATAAAGATGGTATAAGAGTTTATAGAAAAGGTTTGCTTTTTGTTATAGGAAAAGCAGTGGAAGAATTATATCCAAATGCTAAAATGATGGTTAATTATCAATTATCAAATTCTTTATTATGTGAGTTTGAGAATATGGAAGTTACTGATGAAATGATTGAAAAAATTAATCAAAAAGTAGCTGAAATTGTAGAAAAAGATTTGCCAATTGAAAAAAAATCTATGACAAAAGAAGAAGCTCGTGAATTTTATAAAGATAAAGATACTATAAAAGGAAAACTACAATTAGACTTAAGCACTAAAAAAAGAGTTAGTTTGTATTGGTGTGAAGATTATTTTAATTATTTTTATGGAATTTTACCAATATCAACAGGTGTAATGAATATTTACGAAATTATAAAATATCACAGAGGTTTTTTAGTAAGATATCCTAGCAGAAAAGAAATTGGTAAATTACCTGAGTTTCAAGAAAATAATAAATTATTGGCAACATTGGATGAGTATGATGTTTTACATAGAGTTTTAGATGTCCCAACTGTAAAACAATTAAATGAAATTACAAGAAGTGGAAAAATTAAAGATTATATTTTATTAGATGAAGCTTTACATGAGAAAAAAATAGCTAATATTGCAGATGATATTATAAAAAAAGATAAAATAAAAATGATTTTAATTGCAGGACCATCTTCATCAGGTAAAACAACTTTTGCTCAAAGACTTGGTATTCAATTAAGATTAAATGGATTAAAGCCTGTAACAATTTCGGTTGACAATTATTTTGTTGAAAGAAGTGAAAATCCTAAAGATGAAAATGGAAACTATAATTTCGAATGCTTAGAAGCAATTGATGTAAAACTATTTAATGAACATTTGGTAAAATTATTAAATGGTGAAGAAGTTGAAATGCCAACATTCGATTTTGAAGTTGGAACAAAAAGATATAAAGGTAATAAATTAAAATTGGCTGATGATGAAGTTCTAGTAATAGAGGGAATTCACTGTTTAAATGATGAGTTAACTCCTTTAATTCCAAAGGAACAAAAATATAAAATTTATATTAGTTGTTTAACTGTTTTAAATATTGATGAACATAATAGAATTTCAACAACAGATACGAGATTAATTAGAAGAATTGTAAGAGATAGCCAGTTTAGAGGGTATAAAGCACTTCATACACTTCAAATGTGGGATTCTGTTGTTGCAGGTGAGGAAAAAAATATTTTCCCATTCCAGGAAGAAGCAGACAGTATGTTTAATTCATCATTAATATACGAATTAGCTGTATTAAAGGATTACGCGATGCCATTATTGGAGGAAATTGATAATTCTTGTGTGGAATTCTCTGAAGCTAAGAGATTATGCAGAATGCTTGGTTATTTTGAATCAATTCCTGCAGAATATTTGCCAAGTAATTCTCTTTTAAGAGAATTTGTTGGTGGAAGTACTTTTGATGTACATTAATTAATTGAACAATTGGGGACGTGTCCCTGCTGTGCATTTTGCACAATTGGGGACACATCATTTCGGATGATGTGTCCCCAATTGTGCAAAATGCACAGCAGGGACACGTCCCCAATTGAGCAAGAAAGGATGAAAAAATGAACAATAGCTTATTTACAGAAATAGATGAAAGTTTTGTATGTGAAAATTGCGGAAAGCAAGTTGAAAAATTAGGATATTCATGTAGAAATCATTGCCCATATTGTTTGCATTCAAAACATGTTGATATAAATCCAGGTGATAGACAGGAACAATGTCATGGAATTTTGGAACCTGTTGGTTTAGAAATAGATAGTAAAAAAGGTTATGTTATTGTGTTTAAATGTAAAAAATGTGGAATGACTAGAAAAAACAAGGCTGCAAAAGATGACGATATGGATGAAATTATAAAATTAAGTGCAAAACATTAGTTATAAGCTGACTACTAAAAAGACAAAAGTGTTAAACTGTAACTATAATTGTGATTTTTATGTGAAAACTATTGAAAATAATGCAGAATTATGATAATTTTTAGATAGTAAAAATATAGGAGGATAAATTATGTTAAAAAACAAAAGTATTTTAAAAATTATTGCAATATTTGCAGTATTATTAATGAGCATGTCTATGCTTACAGGATGTGAATTAGGAAAAAAATCTTCAAATGAAAAATCTGATGAAAATGCAGAACAAACATCATATGAAGAACCAATTAAAAATTTAGTAGAAGGTTTATCTGAAGCTAATGCAGAGAAGTTTTTAAAAGCATTTCCATCTTATGTAGGTGAATATATGGAGAATATATTTACAGATGAATATTTAAAATCAACTTTACAAGAAGCTGAATCAGATTTTGGTGCTAATATCCAAATGTCTTATAAAGTAACAAATAAAGAAGATATTTCTGAAGAAGATATGAAACAAATGGAAGAAGAAGTTAAAGAAAACTTTGATAAAGAAATAGATATAACAAAGGGATATACATTAGATGTTGAAATCACAACAAAAGGTGACAACACTGAAGACAAAGAAGAAGATATCTTTAATGTTTATGAAGTTGATGGAAATTGGTATATTTTAGATTTATAATTCTTAAACTTATATAAAAACAAAAGAAAAAGGAGCAAAAAAATGATAAAAGATGCTACCACTATAATGCTTAAGTTAATAAGAAAAAATGAAGGACTAAATAAATCTGATTTGTTTAATAATGATATGGAATTACAAAAAATTGTTGATATTATTTTAAGTGAATGCAGATGTAGTGTTATTGACAAAGATGGAGATTATACTCGCTTTGGAAGTAGTACAGATATCCGTATTATTAAAATGTTGATACAGATTTTTTTGTCAAATATAAAAGAAATTCCTCAAGAAGTAGTTGCAATGGCACTTACAAAAGAAGGTGTAATAGGTCCGTTTAAAAAAATTTGCTTTGAAAAAATATATGATGAGGAAAACAATAAATATGATATAGAGATTGAAGAAGTTTTTCCAAAGGAATTTCATGTTAATATTTTTAAAACAAATCTTAATGTTAGAGAGAGATTTTTAAATGAGATTATAAAACCTTATGTTAAAAATATTATATGGGAAAATGAAGATTTGATGAATAAAAGCCCAATCACTTCACATATTAGTAAGTACTTTTCAAAGCTTTTTGTTATTCCAAAAAGCGATGAGCAAATAGTTAAAGAATTAAGTGAAATATTAAATTCTGGTATTGACATACAAAATAAAGATTTACTTAATAATATAGCTAATTATATTTTTGTAAATATTATGAATAATAAGTATTTTAAAACTGAATTAATTAATAGAACACTTGATACAACCGAATTACAAAAGTTGGGAAAAATATCGATAGGCTTTAAAAGTTTAGTTGAAAATATGTCTTATGAAACTTTGAAATTGATTGAGATTAGGAACTTTCCTTATGGTGAAATGATTTCTATAAAAGATACATTTTATACAATTATAGCTGTTCTAGAAGCTTTAAGTGCGGATTTTGATAATTTAGATGAAACTGAAATTTTATCAGAAATCGAAAGAATTAATGTTTTATATAATGTAACAAATAAAAACAAAAATCAGGAGAAAGCTGTATATAGAGTTGATGAGGTGGTAAGCAATCAATATGGCGATACAGATGAGTTTGTAAAACCAGAAAATATACAAAATGCATTACAAAATTTATGTAAGATGATTAAAGTTTTACTTAATAAAAAAGATTCTATTGATGAAGAAACATATATAAATGAAGTCTTAAGAATTCATTATAGATTTATAAAAATTCAACCATTTAAATCAGGCAATGGAAGAACTGCAAGAGCAATTGTTAATGTTTTACTACAATCTAAAGGGTTAATAGGATTATTCAGAAAAGAAAAAAGAAAAGATTATTTAGAATATATAAAAAATGCAAATAAGATTATAAGAAAAAATGGAACAAAATATTTATCAGCACTTTCAGAAAAAACTATGGAATGTATAGAACTAGAAAATGAATTTTTAGATGTTAAAAATTTACCATTTTTGCTTGTGAAGAATTAGGATAAAAAAGATAAAAGCCAGAACCATAAGGTTCTGACTTTTTTGCACTCATATAGAGAATTTGTTGGGGATGTTTTTTATCATTTCGACTTGTTCTTCTATAAAGCTGGTGCTATCAATTTTCTGAATCATTTGTTTTGATGTTCTTGCAAAAACTAAATTGGCAAACTTAGGTATCTGGGTAATAACCATTTTGTCTGGTGATTCTATATTGAATTCTAAAGGTAATAAGGCAAGTGTTATATTGTATTTAGTTCTATATAAAACGACAAGTTTTGAAAAAATCTGTTTAGTCCATGTTTTTACTAATTTTGTTGATTCATAAAACCAGTTTAATCTTTGATTTGGGTCGAGCTGATAATCAAACTCCTCTTTGAAGAAAAAGATTGAACGAATAGGCAGTGGGTAGAATTCGTCAATTTTTGCAGAATTTCTTGCATCCTCAATTCTCTTTTTTAGTCCATAATAATCAAGGTCACTTTCACGAGAATATAGAAATTCTAACTCTGGATGTGCTAATCGCATTTTTGATTGTTTTTTCTTTGGAAGATCTAAATCCAAGTTTTTAGCAAAAAATGTGACGCCATACTCTGGATCAAGAGTATTTTCGAAATTGTAACGAATGCCACTTTTCTCATTGTTAAGAACTTCTAAAATGTTTTCCCGAAGCTCTTTTTCGTGGTAAGCTTTTACTTCTTCAAAAAGCTCCATAAGTATTCTCCTTTCTGAATGTAAGCGCAAATGATAGCTCATTTGCTTGTTGTTGGTTTACATAGTATGTATTATACATTGATTCTTTTGAAAAGTCAATAATATTGTTAAAATAGCACTTTTTCACTTGACGGTAACGGAATGAAATCAACATTTATAAATTAGTGTCAAGAAGTTTCGGAAAAATAATCTTAATATAATGTTGTAAAAAT
>CAMEHU010000019.1 GCA_945917765.1 uncultured Lachnospiraceae bacterium
TTTTTTTGAATTAAATTTTGTGAAAAAATTAATTTGATACGAAATCAAATTCAGAAGTTATGTTATCATAGAACTTGCTATTATTCAAGAAAAACCGTATAACAAAATTCGACATATTTGTGTCAAGTAAAAGTAGGCAATTTTTTTATCTTTTTTCTAATCCAATATTGCCAATTGTTTCAACACTTTTAATTTTTTAAGCACACTTAATAAGACGTATCATTTTATATAATATATCCCATTTAAGAAAAACTTCTTTCCTTCTGTTAATGATGAAATAAGAATGTACAAAAAATGGAAAACAAAAAATGTACAATTTTATATTGACATTAGCACCATTTTCAAAAAGAGCCAAATTGCCCCGTCCCCAATGGCATTAAAAATTTCTAATAAAAAAAAACGAATATTTACTTTATAGCATATTAAGTAAATACTTCGTTTTTTAATTATCTTTTATCTACGAACATTTCTAAAAAAAGCAACCATTTTCAAAAACAGCCAAATTGCCCCGTCCCCATTGGCCCCATTGGCACAGATTGACACAGCGCGAAGCCACCCATCAATTATGCCCAGGTTATATTTTTTCCCTGCCCGCCCACAAGGGTCGGGCTGGTCCTTTTTTTACTTTACTCTTTTTCGTATTTTATTTTATTGTACTACTTGATATGTTCTTGTTGTACCCGTTGTTTCCAAGAGGTCAGAGCTTAGAGAAACTACGGGGAAAAGGCCAAACGAGCCGCCGCTGTTGGTGCTACCATCAGAGTAGAACACGTTGTAGCTGCCCAGAGTACCACCGTACACACCACGCACACCGAAGCTGCAAAGACTAGAGCCCAGATCGACACAGCGCGAAGCCACCCAATATGTTTTCTTTAGCAAACTTTCTTGTGTAGATGAACCTAAACGAATAATATAATTTGTTTGATATGGTTGGATACTAGACGCATTTGTTACTATATTTCCAGCCCCTCTTTCTATAAATGAAGTTTGTTCACTTAATCCTAAACCTTCATTTGCTCCTGCATTATTTTCTACTTCGTTTATTACATTTTTATGTTCACTTGCATATATTTCTGGATATTGTTTATAACTTGTATATTTATTTACTTGTTTTGTATATACATCTGTTTTGGCTGTTTCCAAATCTCCTGTATAATATTTTTCTATGTCTTCTACTGCTATACTTCTTGCTGTTATTCCTGTATCGCTATATAGGGTACTACATGCATCATTTAACAATTTTACAGCATTATTATATCCTTGTGCTCCTTGTAATCTTAATGAACCAACTGAATTTTCTGGCACCATTTTTACTTGTGAACCATCTGCGCTTATTTCTAATACTTTCCATCTTGCAATATTATAGCTTTGCCCTGCTCCACTTTTTAATTCTATTACTGGTGCATCTGCTGCTGCATCTGATGTTGCTAATGTTTGATCCCAATTATATGTTTTTACTGTGCTTGGTGTATATAAAATTGTATCTCCTACTTGTAATTCAATTTTAGGTTTTACTTTTACATTTATTGTCATTGTTTTTCCAGATTCATTTCCTGTTATTGTTATTACTGCTGTTCCTGCTTTTTTAGCTGTTAATTTTCCTGTTTGATCTACTTCTACTGTTGTACTATCACTTGAACTAAATGTTACACCTTCTGTTCCTGATTGTACATTTATATTAGTTGTTTCAGTTGATTCAGCACCTAATTTTAATGTTATTGTTCCACCATTAGTTATTCCAGTTCCTGCACCTGTTCCATAAGTTAATGTTGAATATGATAATGGTCTTCCCATTACTTCTGTTCCAATTGTTAAAATATCCATTGTTACAGTTTTTCCTTGGTCTTGAGTATCCCATTCATCATATTTTGTTGCACTATTATCAACTGTTCCTGTATAAGGCCAGTCCCATTTTATTGTTTCTACAAAATTTCCATTTTGCGCATCTGCTACTGGCACATATTTTCCGAAGTTTAATACTCTATTATATGTATCTACACCACCTGCTGAAATTTGAGTAAACTCACTTTCCCCTGGTCCTTTTTTATAAAACACCATATTTCTTGGGCAATTTGCAATGCTTATTGTTGTATCATAAGTTAAACTTACCTCCGTTCCTTGTGTATTTACTATAATCTCAAATTCTCCTGATGTTCCTGGTGCTATTTTGCCATCTGCTACATGTGTATATGATGTTGTTGCCAAATCAATTGGCCCAGCAGTTGCTGTTGCTCCTTGTTTTCCTTGTCTTAATTTTAAGTCAAAATTCCATTTTGCAATATCCACACTTGCATGCCCATTTTGTGTTGCTGTGTATTTTGACCATGCAAATAAACCTATTGCAATCGACACAATTGTTATTACTGCCAATATCATTGCTATGGAATGTAATACAGCTTTTTGATTAACAGTTTTCGTCTGTTTTTCCTCTACTTTTTTCATTTGTTTCTCCCTCTTTATTTTTATTTAAGTTTTTTAGCTTTTGTATTTTCGCAATCACAAGGATTTACTTATAAACCTTTTAATGCATATATAAAACTTTTAAAAATTTTGTATCTATCATAATTTTATAAATAAATTTTATTGTTGTCAATGTTTTATTCAAAAGTTTCTTGTGGGATTTTTTGGAAATCAAATAAGCCAAAGAGAGCTCTCTTTGGCTCCCTTTGGCTTATTTTTCCTCAACTATCTCAATTTTTTTCCCATTATCTTTTTCTTGATTTCTCTCATTAATCTCTTCAACATGTGTATTATTATAATCTTCTTTTTCCCTATTAATCAATCCATCTTTTCCTATTAGTGTAAGCATAACAATAGTAAACAAAGCGATTAAAATAAGTGTTATAATTGTTCCTCTTATAAGTGTGTTATTTCCCATATTTTCCACCATTCCCTTCTAAATTTATTATTTTATTTACAATAAAATTTATCTAGTAAAATATATTAATAAAACAGCTAATCCGGCAATTACTCTGTATATTGCGAACATTTTGAAGCTTCCTTTTTTTAGGTATTGCATTAAGAATTTAATTACTGCAACTCCTACTAAAAAGCTTGCTAGAACTCCGATGAAGAATTGTAAATTTAATGTAAAGTCTTTAAATTTAAATATTGTTGCTGCTAATACTATTGGTGCTGATAGCATAAATGAATATTTTGCTGCTGATTCTCTATCAACTTTCATTATTCTTGCTGTTGTCATTGTTACTCCTGATCTTGACACTCCTGGGATAAAGGCTAGTGCTTGTGATAGACCTATTAAAAATGTTTGTTTAAATCCCATATGTTCATAATCGATTTTTGCTTCACATTTTTTGTCTACGAAATATAAAATTACACCCATAACCATAAGTGCTATTGCTATAATTACTGGTTGTTTTAATGTATCTTCTAAGAAGTGGTCTAATAAGAATCCTATGATTCCTCCTGGTATTGTTGCTAGAACTATGTACCAGAACATTTTTCCTTCTGTTGATGATTTTTTTGTTGTTACATATTCAAATCCACCTTTTATTAATTGTAACCAGTCTTTGAAGAAGAATAATCCTATTGCTAATAATGTACCAAAATGTAGTGCTACATCAAATGAATCTGATAGTCCTTCCCAGTTGAATATCCATGGTATTAAGTTTAAATGTGCTGAGCTTGAAATTGGTAGTAGCTCTGTTAGTCCTTGCACTATTCCTAGTATTAATGATTGTATGTATATGTTCATTTTTAACTTCCTTTCTTTGTTATGTTTTTATTTTATTTCTAATTTTTCAATAATATCATAAATATATTTTGCCGAAGTCTTTGGTGCAACTTTCCCTGGTAATGCCAATGCCCAATCCGTTTTTAACCCTAATCTATTTGCTTCATCAAAATCTACTCCTCCTGGTTTTGATGCTAAATCAATTATAATGCATTCTTTTTGTATTAGATTAAGATTATTTTTGTCTAATATTACATATGGAATTGTATTAAAAATAAAATCAAATTTTGATAAGTTTTCATTTAAATCATCTAGCATAATTGGGTTATATCCATATGCTTTAATCCATGCAATATCATGTGGTTTTCTAGCTTCACAATACACGTTTGCTCCAAATCCTTGTAGCATTTTTGCTAGAATTTTTCCTATTCTTCCAAATCCTAAAACAAGGCAATTGCTGTTATGAAGTGTTATTTGGCTTTTTTCCATTGCTATTTGTATTGCGCCTTCTGCTGTTGGAATTGAGTTAAGTATTGTTAATTCTTCATATTTTAAAACATCTATGATTTCATTGTTATTTTCAGGTTTTATTATGCTTTGTATTTCGTTTGTTATATTTCCTGTAATTATTTTTTTGTTTTTTACTGTATTAAAAAAATCTTGGACACTGATTTTTTTATCAGTAAAATTTGCATTAATATATTTTCCATCTTTTGATAGCGGTATAGATGTTATCACAAAATCGCAGTTTTGTAAACCTTTTTCTAGATTATCAATGTGATTAAAGTTTGTTTCACCTTTGGAATTCGTTAATGTGTCACATTTTTCTAATCCATATAAAAACAATTGATTTTTGTTTACTTGAACTTCGCTGTTATTTGCACTATTTTTATTATTAGCATATTTTATAACATTACTATCATTTTCATCTTTTGCTAGCATTTTGATTAATTCAGCGGTTCTTAAATCCCCGCCAATAACACATATATTCATAATATATCAAATCCTTTCAAAATTTAATCTATTATGAATATATTGTTGTTTTTAATTTTTATTCATATTATTATAATTTATATTAAAGCTTATATTCAAAATACTTTTTTTAAATTGTTACAAAAATAATTAACTTGTATTCTAATTATTCACGTTCTTTTTCATTTTCATTTTCTAATTCAATTATTTCTTCTAATTGATTCTCTTCTTCAATTTTATTTGCTCCACCATTATTTAATGAATCCACTAGATTATACATTTCTTCTAAGTATTTATTTGTTTCTCTTTCTTTTTTAGATAATGTAATTTTCACTTTTCTTGATGGTTCATTTGGAATTCTTATTCTATCTTGAATTGGCAAGAATAATGGTTGCTTACTAATTTTTTCTTCTAAGCTTTTATCCAATTCTAAAGCAAGATTTATATAATGTAATGCTTTTTCTTTTTCATCTTTAAGTAATGCAATTTGAGCTAAATAAAAATATATCATTGGTTCTAGTTCTTCTTCTTGCAATGCTCTTTGAAGATGTCTTTCTGCTTCATCTAATTCTCTTTGAATCATTGCAATTAATGCTAAATTATATTGTCCATTATATAAACATGAATTAATTATAGCTGCTCTTTTATAATATTCTTTCGCTTTTTGGAAATCGTTTAATCTTGTAAACGTCATTCCTAGATTATAATATAATTCATAATCTGCTGGATTATATCTTAGTCCATTCATATATACGGAAATTGCTTCTTTAAATCTTTCTTCATCATATAAAATGCTTCCAAGTAATTTTGTAGCATCTACATAATCTGGCTTCATTTTTAATAAATCTTGAAGCATTATTATCGCTTCTTCATTTTTATCTGTTTTTTGAAGTAATTGTGCCACTTTATAATGCATTTCATATTCGTCATTTTTTAATTCAACAACTTTTATATATTCATCTAAAGCAACATTTATTTTTCCTTCTTTTTCATATAGCTCGCCTAAAAATTTATGTGCCAAATAATTATTTGGATATATATCAACAATTTTTAATGCATATTTTTTTGCCTCTTCATCTTTTCTTAACATTAAAAGCATTTTTAATTTAAACATTTTTATTTTTTCTGTGATGGCTTTATTTTTTATAATTAATATCATAAATAATAATAAAATTGCTATTATCACTGCTACTATTATTAATGTTTCTAATATCATTTTTTACCTCTTAATTCTTATTATTCATCATTCTTATTGTTCTTATTGTATAGCTTATTAATCTCGCGCAGTTTATTAATCTTGCTCGTTTTTACCTATATTTTGACTCATTCATATTATTTGATTTATTCAAATAATCTAACCCGTCCACTATTTTTCAAACTTTAGTTTATAATTTTCAATAGCAGATTCAATTATATCTTCAGCATCTGCTCTGCCATACATTTTTCCAACACTTGTTGATTTACCTTCTAGAGTTTTATACACTTCAAAGAAATGCATAATTTCCTCCATATATTGATTTGGCAATTGACTAATATCTGTATACGTATTTAAATATGGATCACTTTTACAAATTGCAATAATTTTTTCATCTTCTTCGTTATTGTCAATCATTTTTAAAACTCCTATTGGATAACACTCAACTAAAGTCATTGGAACAATTTCCTCTTGGCAAAGAACTAATACATCTAATGGGTCATTATCACCTGCATAAGTTCTTGGAATAAACCCATAGTTTGCTGGGTAATGTGTTGCTGTATATAGAACTCTATCAAGTCTTAAAAGACCAGTTTCTTTATCTAATTCATATTTGTTTCTTCCATTTTTTTGTATCTCAACAATAGCTATAAAATCATCCTTCTTAATTCTCTCCCCATTAATATCATGCCAAATATTCATAATCACATCATTTCCTTTCTTTTGTTTTCTTTATTCTATGATATTTTCGTTTAAATGTCAATAAGCCAATGGGGACGGGGCAATTTGGCACGAATCAAATCGTGCCAAATTGCCCCGTCCCCATTGGCTTCTCATTGGTTTCCTTCAGCTTACATTTTTGGTTCACATGTTAAATTAATTCCTAAATTTTTCAACACATTCAATTCACTTTTCTCGATTATATAACTAGAATGTGCTTCACAGCCTCTTAATTTGCTTAAATTGTTAATAGCCTTTTCTATAATTGGATTAGTAATAGAACAAATACTTAATGCTATTAATACTTCTTGTAAATTCAAACAATATGATGTTTTATAAGATGTCTTCTTTTTCATTTTAAATATACCATTTAAAACTGTTGGTGATAGTAAAAACTCTTCATCAGGTATTTTTGTTATTTCTTTAACTGCATTTAAAACAGCTGCACTCGCTGAGCTTAGCAAGTCTGATTCTTTTCCTGTGATTACTTCATTATTTGGCAGTTTTATTGCAATTGCATTACAACCTTCTTTTTCTGATTTATTTAATGCAACTTTTGCAACTTCTCTATCTGCTAAAGTTAATCCTAACTTGTCCATCAACCCTTTTATTCTTTCAACTGTATCTTCTGAACATATTCCTTGTTTGTAATCACATAATATATTATAATATCTTCTAATTATTTCCTGTCTTGATGCTTCTTCAACCACATCATCATCAATAATACATGTTTTTATCATATTAACTCCCATATCTGTAGGAGATTTATATATTTCTTTACCTGTAATTTTTAATAATATATTTTTTAAAATTGGAAATGTAGAAATATCTCTATTATAATTAATTGCATTTTCGCCATACGCTTCTAAATGAAATGGATCTATCATATTAACATCTTTTAATTCAGCTGTTGCTGCTTCATATGCTACATTTACGGGATGCATTAAACTTAAATTCCACACTGGAAATGTTTCAAATTTGGCATAACCTGCATTAACACCTCTTTTATGCTCATGATATAGTTGTGATAAACAGGTTCCTAATTTTCCGCTATTTGCACCTGGCGCAGTTACCACAACCAATTTTTTTGTTGTTTCAATATATGGATTTTTTCCATAACCATCATCACTTACAATTAAATTTACATCATCAGGATATCCTGGTGTTGGTCTGTGGATATACATTTTTATTTTTCTTTCTTTTAGGATTTTCTCCAAGTGAGAAATATTATTTCCCTCTTTGTACATTGTTACAACAACGCTATTTATGTTGATATCAAGCTTTTGTAGATTCTCAATTAATCTTAATAATTCAAGTTCATAACTAATTCCATAATCAGCTCTTATTTTGCTTTTTTCAATATCTGCTGAATTTATGCAAAAAATTACTTCCATATCATCTTTGAATTTTTGCAATAATTTTATTTTTGCATCAGACTCAAAGCCTGGTAATACTCTTGTTGCATGATAATCATCAAATATTTTCCCACCAAATTCTAGATATAGCTTGTTATCAAACATTTTGATTCTTTCTTCAATTTTTTCACTTTGTACTTTTAAATATTTTTCACTATCGAATCCCTTTTTCATTTTCTACCTCCACTTTTTCACCCTGTGAGACTTTTGGGGACGGTCTTTTTTTGTTTCATTTTTGAGACTTTTGGGGACGGTCTTTTTTTGTTTCATTTTTGAAACATTTTAACTCCGTCCCGAAATGTTTCAAATGTTTCATTTTTGAAAAACAAAAAAATAGATTTAAAACAAAACGCTCTTTAGGGTGTTTTTTTTAAATCTATCATAGGTGTATGATACACTATAATCTAGGTATTTGTCAATAGTTGTTTTGAAAATAATTACAATTTAACACTTTCGTCTTTTGAGTAGCCGGATTCTTAGAATTATGTAGCGTTCAGAAATATATTAATACGCAGTAAGTGCGCAGTTTGGCGCCCCAACATTCTGTCTTCCACCAAAACTCCAACGCCAGCAAACGAACGGAGTATTAATTATATTTCTGAACGCTACATAATTCTAAGATTCCGGCGGATTATTTCATAAAAAAGTATTAATGTCTAGTACATTCCTCCCATTGCACCTGCCTCATCTTGACCTCCACCGCAATGGCAACTATTTTTTTCTTTCTTATCTGTAACAATACTTTCAGTAGTAAGTACCATTGATGCAATTGATGCTGCATTTTGTAAAGCACTTCTTGAAACCTTTGTTGGGTCTACAATTCCGGCTTTTTTCATATCAACATACACTTCATCTTGTGCATTAAATCCTGTTCCTACTGGGCTTTGTTTAACTTTTTCTAAAATCACTGCTGGTTCTAGCCCTGCATTAATAGCTATTTGTTTAACAGGTTCTTCTAATGCTTTTAATACAATTCTTGCACCAATTTTTTCATCATCTTTCAAATCTTTTAGAATTTCTTCAACTGCTGGAATTATATTAACAAATGCTGTTCCTCCACCTGCAACAATACCTTCTTCAACTGCTGCTCTTGTTGCTGATAATGCATCTTCAATTCTTAGTTTTTTATCTTTCATTTCAACTTCTGTTGCAGCACCTACGCCAATTACAGCTACACCACCTGCTATTTTTGCAAGTCTTTCTTGTAAATTTTCTTTTTCATATTCGCTCATTTCTTCAGAAATTTGAGCTTTTATTTGATTTACTCTCTCAGAAATTCTATTTTTATCTCCCATTCCATCAACAACAATAGTATTTTCTTTTGAAACTTTTACTTGTTTTGCTCTACCTAATTGTTCAATTGTTGTATCTTTTAAATCTAATCCTAAATCTGATGTAATAACCTCTCCACCAGTTAAAATTGCTAAATCTTCAAGCATTGCTTTTCTTTTATCACCAAATCCTGGAGCTTTTACAGCAACAACATTTAAAACACCTCTTAGTTTGTTTAAAACTAATGTTGATAATGCTTCTCCTTCAATATCATCACAAACAATAACTAATTTTCCTGATGATTGCATTAAACTTTCTAATAGAGGCAAAATTTCTTGAATATTACTTATTTTTTTATCTGTTATTAAAATATATGGATTATCTATAACAGCTTCCATTTTTTCTGTATCTGTTACCATATAAGGTGATACATATCCTCTATCAAATTGCATTCCTTCAACAATATTCAATTCAGTATTTGATGTTTTTGATTCTTCAATTGTTATAACACCATCTTTTGAAACCTTTTCCATAGCCTCTGAAATTAGTTTTCCTATTTCTTCATTATTAGCTGAAATACTTGCAACTCTTGCAATATCTTCTTTTCCATTAACCTCTGAGCTATTTTTTCTTAATTGCTCAACTGCTGCATTTACAGCTTTATCAATACCTCTTTTTATAGCCATTGGATCTCCACCAGCTGCAACGTTTTTTACACCTTCTTTTATCATGCTTTGTGCTAAAACTGTAGCAGTTGTAGTTCCATCACCAGCTACATCATTTGTTTTTGTAGACACCTCTTTTACTAAACGAGCTCCCATATTTTCAAAAGGATCATCTAATTCAATTTCCTTTGCAATAGTAACACCATCATTTGTAATTAAAGGTGCTCCATAGCTTTTATCTAAAACAACATTTCTTCCTTTTGGTCCAAGTGTCACCTTTACAGTATCTGCCAATTGATTTACACCATCAAGTAATTTTTTTCTAGCTTCCTCACCGAATTTAATTTCTTTTGCCATTTAAGATTCCTCCTTTATAATTTGGAACATTCCGGGACGGTCTTTTTTTGTTCCATCAAATTTCATTCATTTAATTCGAAACATTTTGATTCGAAACATTTTGATTCGAACAACTTTCAATCAACTTAAATTTGAAACATTTTAAGACCGTCCCCAAATGTTTCATTTTTATTCAACGATTGCTAAAATATCGTTTTGTTTTACTATTATTAATTCTTCACCTTCGTATTTAATCTCTGTTCCCGCATATTTGCTAAGTACAACTTTATCGCCTTTTTTTATGTACATTTTAACTTCATTACCATCTATCTGCCCACCTGGTCCTACTTCTAATACTTCAGCTATTTGTGGTTTTTCTTTGCTGTTTGCAGTTAAAATGATTCCACTTTTTGTTGTTTCTTCAGATTCAAGCATTTTCACAACAACTCTGTCTAACAATGGTTTTAACATTAAAATTACCTCCTTTTATTTTAATATAATTACAATATTATATTCTGATTGCAATTATATTATTACAAAAAATTATTAGCAGTCTTTCTTTAAGACTGCTAATAATTTACACCCATATTTTTTAAATGTCAATACGTTTTTTTAAAATTCACATAATTTTCACAATTTACAAAATTGCATTCAAGTTTTTTACAATTTCTATTGCTTTCTTTGTAAAAATTTATTTAACATTAAACTTTTTACTATTTAACCTTTATATTATTATATCTTCTATAAGATACAAATACTATACCGCAAACAATTGCAATTACAACAATTGCCATTATTCCTTCACCAGCTTGTGGACCTAAATTTGGAGATTCTGTTCCATCTTTCTTTCCTTGTTGTTCATCAACATTTGCTACTATAGGTTCATCTTTTTTCTCATCTGCTGTTTGATCTGTATTTGTTTCTGTTGCTTCAGGTAAATTCCATACAAATTGACTATCTATAGATGAGAATAAATTTTTACCTACTGTACCTCCTACAACTGCTTGATATAACCCTATATCTTCAATTGGATAGTATTTTCCATTTTCATCATCTAATGTTGTATATACATAATAGTATTCTCTTTGAATTAAATCTAAGTTAGTTGTAATAGTATCATTTCTTCCAATATTTAAAGTACCATTATACATAGGTTCTGATTTTTTTGCATATTCTAATAATTTTTCCATACATCCATTTTCTTGATTTTTAATTGATCTTAGAATATTAACATCTGATATTTTTCCAATTTTTACATTCATTTTTCTATCTGTTGCTCTATTTGGAACATATACATATGTTGATGTGTAATCATCAAAGAAATATGCATAAGTTTTTGTTCCTAATTTATAAGTTGGTCTTTCTAATTTTGTCTTTTTAAATACTACTTTACTAGCGTATTTACTAGAACCTTCTGGTAAATATGTATCAACAATTTGGAAATAAATATCTCCAGATTTTTCAAGCCATTTATCAATTGAAGATGATTTTCCTTCACTTGTTAAATATACAGTATTTTCATCAGGAACATCTAATTGTCCGTAAAAAACTTCAGACTCATTTAAAAATCCCTCATCACCATTATTTATTATTAATGTATATCTGTGGTCTTCTAGAGCTGTAAAATTAGAGAAATTCAATGTATAACCTGAGTAATTAGTAAAATTCTTTAACTCATAATTCCAATTTGATGCATCTGTCCATCCATCTGTATTTAGATTTTTTACTTCAATATTCCAAACTCTTTCTTCTCCATTTACTGTTGCAGTTAAAGTTGTTGTTCCTGCTTTTACTCCATATAAATAACCTTGTTCATTTGTTTTTACAATTTCTTGGTTTCCAATTATATACTCATTACTTTCAATAAAAGTAGGTTTTACTGTAGTTCCATTAACATACAAGTATGCAGGAGTATTAACTTTTATTTCTACAGTTGAACCATCTGCCATAGTTATATCCATATCTTCAAATGATAATTGTCCCATTTCTTTTGTTAATGTTTTACTATCAACTGCCATCCAAGGTGATCTTTCAAAAGCTTGTGTATCAATATCATTTTTAAATACAGCTGTTACCTTGCACATGAAGTTTTCTTGTTCCTCATATGATAACGTATAATCCTCTGCTGCAAATACTTTTCCGTTAGCAAATAATATCATCAAAAATGCTACTGCTAACATAATAAAAAATTTAACTTTTGTTTTTCTCATTTTGATTCTCCCTTCAAAAAAATCTTTTGTTTTTACAATTAAATTATCTCACAACTAATTTATCAAGTCAATATATTTTGAGACATTTTGTGAGACATTGTGGACGGTCTCACAAAATGTCTCAAAATATATTGACATTTATACTTGCAAGCTATAAAATCACAATATAAACAAATAAGGAGGTAAATTTTATGACACCACATATTAGTTCAAAAAAAGAGGATATTGCAAAAATAGTTATCTCACCAGGAGACCCATTAAGAGCTAAATACATAGCTGAAAACTTTTTAGAAAATGCCAGGTTAGTTAATTCTGTAAGAAATATTTTAGCATATACAGGAACATATAAAGGTAAAGAAATAACAGTATTTTCATCAGGTATGGGAATGCCTAGTATGGGAATTTATTGTTATGAATTATACAAATTTTATGATGTTGATACTATAATTCGTGTAGGTTCTTGTGGAGCTTATACAGGAGATTTAAATATCTATGATACAATTCTAGTTGAAAAAAGTTATACAGAAGGAAATTTTGCAAAAGCTTTAAATAATAAAGATTGTCATATTATAGATGCAGATGAAACTATAAATAGTATTATTAAAAATACTGCAAAAGAAACAGATATTAAATGTATCCCCGCAAATGTACTTTGCAGTGAATCTTTTGATTATTATATAGAAAATCTTAATATCTTATTAAATAGATTACCTAAAGAATATAATATAATAGCTGCAGAAATGGAATCTTTTTCTTTATTCTATACAGCTAAATATTTAGGAAAAAAAGCTGCTTGTTTATTAACAGTTGTTGATTCACATTATAAAAAACAAGAAATTTCTGCTGAAGAAAGAGAAAAATCTTTGAATGATATGATAATTTTAGCTTTAGAGAGTTGTTTAAAACTTTCATAAAAATAAAATTTTCTTTTATAAAAGACAATATTATAAAAAATTTTATATATCATAAAAAATAATGAGGCTACTTTATCCTAGCAACCTCATTATTTTTTATTTTGTAATTGATAAAATTTTATATTTAGTCACCCCTGCTGGTGCTTGAACTTCAATAATTTCATTCTTCTTAGAACCTAATAAAGCTATTCCAATTGGAGATTCGTTTGAGATTCTATTTTGTAATAAATCTGCTTCTGTTGAACCAACTATTGTGTATACAACTTCTTCATCAAATTCCTCGTCCCATAATTTTACTGTATTTCCAACTTGAACAGTTTTTGTGTCTATTTCAGAATCATCTATAATTTTGGCATATCTTACCTTATTTTCTAACTCAGCTATTTTATCTTCATTTGCGGCTTGTGCACTTTTGGCTTCATCATATTCTGAATTTTCTGATAAATCTCCAAAACCTAAAGCTACTTTTATTCTTTCAGCGATTTCAGCTCTTTTTTCTGTTTTTAAATATTCTAATTCTTTTTCTAAATTTTCAAATCCTTCTTGTGTTAATATTACTTCTTTTTCTTCCATTCTTCTCCCTCCTTTATGTTATTTTTTTTCATTTAGTACTTAAATATATTAAATCAGTTTTGCGATTTTGTCAATAGTTTACGCCAAAAATTCGTTCTTTTGTATATTTCCTCTTACCCCTACTAATTCAACAATTTTTGTTTTATACTGATTGCTTTTTGGTTTGCTGAAATTGTTAATTACTCTATTTCTAAAAAATATACTTTCAATAAAAATTTTTTCATTTAAATTTCCAAAATATTCATTGACATAATCCAACTGATTTTTATCAATTTCTAATTCAAAATTATTTATAATTATTCCCGAAAATCCTTTATTTAAATCAAGATTTTTATGGGATAAATTAATAATAATTGCATTATTATTAATATTATATTCTTCCATTTTTTCTTTTTCAAAATCAATGTTTAATATATATTTGGCATTTCTTAAGCTCTTTTTCTTATTATTAGATATTGTAATTAATCCACCATTTTTATAAATATAATCTTCCATTTTTTTGTATTTATAGAGATTTTCAGTTACAATATTAACAGTTTTGAATTTGTTAATTAATTCTTGTATTATTTGTGTTGTATATTTATTATATTCATTCACACACATATATATGTTTTCTAAATTAATATTTTTATTACTTAAATTAAATATATAATCTAAAATTTCTAATACATATATTCTCATTAATTCTTTGCCATCTAGCAATTCTAATTTATATTTATCATTAAGAATTTTCATCTTGTTATACTCATTATTTTCTGAATTTTGTAACTTGGATTTTAAGTTTCTCCACTTTACTTCCAGATTAGAATTTAAATCCTTCCATAAAAATTGCAATTTTTCTTCTAAAACAATTTTATATTTCTCATTTTTTTCGATGAATTTCTCTATTTGTTTTACAATAGTTTTTCTTATACAACTATTATATTTTTTATATACCGGAACTAAAATTATATTACCATTTTCTATATTTTCTATACAAATTTTGCAAAACACTTTTCTAAGAAACTTCAAAAACCAAGTTTTCCTTTTTTCATATTTTCTATTATCTTGCCTTATATATATAATATCCTCATTTTTTTGTTTTAACATAAAATCACCAACATAATTTTTTTATATTTTATGTTGGTGATTTTCTTTTATTACAATTATATTTTTAAATTATTTGTTGTAATTTTGAAGCTAATTATATTTATAATATCATTAGCCAAAATAAATTTACCAAATTTTTAGAAAGTTATTTTAATTGTAAACTATCTTTTACAATATTCCAAACACTTTCATTTTCAAAACCTTTTCTCCAGTAACCTGCTCCTGCTAAATCATATTTGTTTACAAGGTTTATTTTTTCTGTAAAAGATTCGTCATCTTCTATCCACATTTTATAAACAAATCCACCTTGTTCATATTGAACATAATATTGTTTTAAATCCTCTAGCCATTGTTTTGATGCTGATTGTGGGATAGTTTCATTAACACTATTCATTGTTATTACAATACCTTTTATAGTTTCATCATTTTTCGTTTGCCATAATTTTGTATAAAATGGTAATGCCAAAATTATTTTTTCTGATGGAACTTCTTCGTTTCCTAAAAATGTTTTTAAACTATTTTCAAGCCAGTTGTAACCTGCTGTAGTTCCAATTTTACTTGTTCCATATTGATCATATCCCATGAAAACAATATAATCAGCTACTTCACCAATTACATTTCTATTATAGCATAATGACCAATTATCACCGCCATTAGGTGCTGTAACATCAACTGATAAACATGCTCCTATAGCTCTTAGTTGTGGAGCTAATTCTATAACAAATCTTGAAAATGCTTCACTATCGTCTTTATACATATATTCAAAATCTAAATTGATTCCATCTAAATTATATGTTTCAACATATCCTAAAATTTCTTTTATCATCAAATCTCTTAATTTATAATCGTTAATTATGTATGAAAATTCATCTATTGTTGTTGGTAATGTATCATTTGAAACCTTTGGCCATACTTTATAGTTATTATCATGTGCCCATTTTATATATGCAATTCCTTCATCTCCAACATTTTCACGAATTTTGATTTGAGTAACTATATCAAAAGTTGTTAAATTTTCTTTTTCTGTGTCTTCTAGTTTCATATAAAAGAATGAAGGTGATACAACATTAACTCCATCATATTTTATTCCAGTATTATCAGGAGCTTTTGCAACTTCTGAAAAATATTCCCATGCTAAACTGATTTTTTCATCAATTTGTTTTTCTACAATAGCATTTTCTCTTTCAACTTTTTTGTCTTTTAAATTTTTTTCTTCAACATACCCTAAACTACCATTTTTTGTACGAATTTTTACCCAACCTTGTGGTAAAGTATTAGGCTCAACTTCAGCAATTGAAACTTTTTCGTCAACATCAAGTTTTTCTATTGTTCTTGAGAAAAATGTAGCCTTACTTTTAACCTCAATTTTTTTATTTGTTTTTGCAGTTGTTAATTTTCTATCTAAAGATTCTATAATAACCTTATTATCTGCTCTTAGAGTTTTTATATTATAAACATCTTCCATTTCAGAAATAGGTAAATAATAAACATCATTTTTTAATATTGCAGAACCTTTAATTGCTCTTTCTTGTCCATTAATTGTAATCTTATTTTCATTTAATTTTAAAACAGCAACTTTTGTATCTGTTGTAGTTACTATTTGATCATATTTTTTATCATAATAAATATGTTTATCATAATAGTTTTTTATATCATTCATTGATAAATATACAACATTGTTTTCATCAATTACCAAGTCATTTTTCATTCTTCCTGTAACATTTGAATAATTAATAACTAAATTTGTTTTATCTGTAATATCATGATTAATGTAATTAGGTGCAACCTTAATTGCAAATAAAATCGAACCAGCTAACAAAACTAAAATTGCTATTACTAAAATTATTTTCAAAAACATTTTTAATATTCTGTGTTTCTTTTTTTGTTCATTGCCATGTTTCATTCTACATCTCTCCTTATCTGCTCATACTTAGTTCGTCATTTCTATATAATTTTGTAGCAGAAGCATTTTGTTTGCCAATTTGTTTACTATTGTTTACTAATCCACTATTATTGTAATAATTCTCTGGTTTAAACATTGAACTTTCAACTCTTGCTAATCCTAAAGATAAATTTGAAATTTCATTATGAATTCCTTTTAAGGATGCTGACAATGCAACTGGCTTATCTTTTTGGAATAATAATTTAACCTTTTGAAATGCTATTTTTATTAATCCTGTGCGTTCTCTAGCTTCTAATTGTTTCTGTAATTGTCTTACATTAAATTCACTTTTTTGAGCTGATTCAGCATAATCTTTTATTTTTGATTTTAAATTAGGAACAATTTGTTCATATTCTTTTATTCTAGTATTTAAATCATTAATCATGTTACATTTTCCAAAAATAATATCATCTTTTTCTAATAATTGTTGTTCTAATTCAGCAATCTTTTCATCTTTTTGTTTAATTAATAAATCTTTTGATTTACTTTCAGAATAAATTTTAAAAACTTTATCTATAGTTGATTTGCTATTTTCAGGATTATATCCATTTTCATATAAAAATTCAAAAGTATCCTCAGCATTCATAAGATTGATTTTTAAGCCTGATACATATTTTTGCATAGCTTTTTGATAAATCTTATCATCAACATTTGATGTTTTCAAAAAAACTAAAACCTCTTTTGATATACACTCTGAAGCTGTTTCAGACACAAAAGATTCATATTTTGCCATATTAATTGAATTATAAAGATTTTCTTTACTAACCTTAGCCTTATCTTCCAATTCAGCAACATTTAAATTAACTCCTGATGATGTAATCTTTGAAAAATATGAAACCATTTTATAATCTTTTTTATCTTTTTTGTATGTTTTCATTTCATGTACTAATTTATCAATTGTGTCAATTCCTAGATTTAATTCTTGAGCCATATTTTTTCTAGCTTTTTTTGTATCATTCTCCTGTAAAGCCAATAATGTACCTAATATTTTTTTCTTGGTTATATCCAATTTTTTTTCTAACTTCTCTTTAGTATCCAAATCCGTTTCTCCTTTTCTTTTTGAAACTATACTTTTATATTTCTACTATAACATACTTACGTATTTTGTTCAATTATTTTTTTATTATTTTTTACTATTTTTTTACTTTGAAAAGTATATAAAAATATTTAATTACTGATTTTATTGCACAATTACTTTTTTATTATCATTTTCCCAATCAAATACTTTTTTATCAATAAAAAGTCAAAATTTTTCTTTATCTAATACATTTTATGTAACACTTGAGATGGATTTTAATATTATATATAAAGTTAAGGAGGTAATATATTATGTTTGGTTTATTTAAGAAAACTCTTGGAGTATGTTTGATTGGTTTAGGTTTAGGAATCTTACTGGTATTATTGCTTCCACTTACAGGTTGGCTTTTTGCAATTGGAATTACAATTTGTATCGTTGGTCTTGTATGGCTAACTTGTTGATTAAAGGAGTGTGTTAAATATGACAATTGTAGTAAAAAAAGTTCCGAAGTGTTTGAGAGGAATTGTAAAATTGCTTTTTGGGATTAAAGATTAAGTACATAAGATTACATTCTCAAATTGCATACTTACAATTAGATAACAACTATAAAACAAGCATAAGTTAGATTGTTATTCTAATTTATGCTTGTTTATATTATTTTACATTTCTTTACTATATGTAATACCCTACCATCTGAATTTTTCTATAAAAAATAAATTGGGTTAAATTAGATAATTAAAAAGTTTAATAATCTAATTTAACCCAATTTATATATTTAAAATTAAGCTCTTTTAACATTTCCTGAACGTAAACATTTTGCACAAACATGTATTTTTTTAACTTCTCCATTTACTTCAGCTTTTATTGTTCTTAAATTTGGAGAAAATGTTCTTGAAGCTCTTCTACTTACGTGTGAACGAGCAATGCTTATTTTATTTCCCCAATTTTTTGTTTTTCCACAAACATCACATTTTGCCATTTTTATTGCACCTCCTATATGCATTTATTAAATTGACTATTTATAATACTAACATAAGTTTTTGAAAAAATCAAGTCTTTTTGAAAAAAAGTGGTGGTTTTTGAAAATTTCTTAGTGTTTTGATATTTTATTAAGAAATATAAAATTTATATAAATAAATAATTTAAGAAAAAATGCAAATACTAATATTACACGAGGTGATTAAATTGACTACAATTAACTGCACTTCAGAATGTGTTCATCAAAAGGATGGAAAATGCACATTAATTAATACTACAAAACAAACTATTAGTAATAACTCAGATTGTGCATATTTCCAAAAAAAATTTAAAAATATAAAGTGAATACTTGTACTAAACAAAAACGAAAAATTAAAAATGGACATTATTTGTTTAGTACAAAATGTCCACTTTTATATATTACTATTGTTATTAATTTTTACTGAATTAATATTTTTTAATCGTTATCACTTTTTTCATCACCATCATTTTCTACGCTTTCTATAACTTCATCAATAACAATTTGTTGATTTTCATCAAGCTTATATTTTGGCAATTCTGGTAATTCCTCCAAACTAGTCAATCCAAACATTTTCAAAAACTTAGGACTTGTTTCATACATCGTAGGTCTACCTGGTGCATCTTTTCTTCCTGCCTCTTGAATCAACTCATATTCTAACAATTTATAAATAGTTCCATCTGAACCAACTCCACGTATTGCTTCAATTTCAGCTCTTGTTATTTTAGGATTATATGCAATTATTGAAATTACTTCTAAAGCTGCAGGTGATAAATTTGGTTTGCTTCGTTTATCAAAAATTGGATACAAATATTCATAATTTTCTTTCTTGGCACATAATTGATAACTATCATCAATTTTTATAAGTTCAATGCCTCTATTTTCATTTGCATATTCATTTTTCATAATTTCAATTATTCCTGCCAATTCATCTCTGCCTAATTCTGTTGCTGCCATTAGTTCTTTAACTTCAACTTGTCTTCCTGCTGCAAATAATATTGATTCAATTATGCCCTGTTGTTTCTTGTAATCCATACTTTATTCTCCTTTTTTGATAATCTATTTTATGTTTTTATATTTTTTTAGTTTCTTTTTAGTGATTACTACAATAGTTCCTAAAATCGCTATAATAACTATTATAAATGCGTTTTTTCCTGCTTGAGGAATACTTTTATTACTTGTTGTATAATCATATTCTTTTCCTTCGTCTGGTATAATTTCTTTTTGTTCTAACTCAAATTCACGTTTTTCGTTATAATCAACCAATACATAGCTTGAATTTCCTGCATAATCTTTAATTGGAATAATTTCATATATATCTTTAGAATCAAATGTTTTTGTTAAAACAGTTTCATCTTCACTAAGTACCCAATTAAATTCTCCACTTTGGAAAATAATTTTTTCTTTTAGCATGATTTTTACAGTAACTGTACCATCTGAATTTTCAATAAACTCCATGTTTTCAACTTTAGGATTTTGTTTATCTATATTGTTTATTTCAACTGGCACAAAAACTGTGTTTCCAGCTAAATCCTTAATTTCTCTAACTTCTTGTATATTTTGATCATAAGTTTTAATTATTTTGTTACTTCCCTGTGTTTCTGCTTCATTTAAGTCAGAATCATTATCAGCTAATAAAACAAATCCACTATCAAGCATTGTTGTGTTAGCCAATTTTACTCCATTGCCTTTTAGTAATTCTTTTCCCATTACAGTTGTTGTTTTTGTTCTATCATAAATATTTTCATTTGCTTCTATATTAAGTTTTACATCTTTATTTGTAGGTGCAATTGTACTATATTCATATGTTAAATCATCAATACTTTTATCTATATTATCTATTGATATATCAATTGTTGAGCTATTTCCTGCTGCATCATATACAATTACTTGTTTATTTGTATTCGCTGAAAATACTTTATATACTATTGCTTTATTATCGTCATCAATATCTATATTCCATTGTTGATGACCTGATTCAGCATAATCAATATCATCATTTTCTGCTTTAATTGTAACTGTAACATTTCCACTAGTTTTTGCCTTTGTACTATATATAACTTCACATTGTGGTGGTTCTTTATCAATATTTGAAATTTCAATATAAATATTAATAGGTTGCATACCCATATCATACATTTCTTGTGTTAAAATACTTTCTGTTGTTGCAGTATGATTTGTATTGCTTGAAAATGTTTTTTTAATTGATTTTCCATCTTCACATTGTTCCCAACCAAAAGCTCCACCTTTTAAATTTTCTGTTGATGATAATGTAACTGTTACATTATTCTTTGTTGGTTTTATTGCACTGTATTTTACTGTTAAATCAGGAATTTTTGGATTTTTAACACCTGAAACGCTTATAGTTTTTGTTGTTTTATTTCCATCTAAATCTTCTATTTCAATTCCTTGTTCTACTACATTATAACTGAACTTTTTGTATATTGTATATCTATCTTTTCTTTCCCAACTTAAAATATTTCTTATTTCTTCATTTGCTTGAATTGTTACTGTCATTTCAGTTTTTTCATCATTTAATTCATAGCTTATATTTGCATCTGGTGGAATAACATCTTTTTCAACCTTAATATAAAAAGTTGTTCCTGCTGCATAACCACTTTTAATCATTACTGTTGCTTCCTCCACGCCTTTATTTACTGTTACTTTACCATTTCTTAATTCACATCCAGTGCATTCGAAACCACTTGCTGAATATATTTTACTTGATGAATCTTTGGCTTCTTCGAATATTTTTGGTAATTCAATTTCTCTTGAATTTGATAATGTTGCATTAATGTCATTGCATTCAAAAGCCCCATTTTCATAATCTAATCCACTTATATCAGATATATGATTTTCATTCATGTTTAATATATTAAATTTCATTCTTTTTATTTCAGAAATATCAGAAATATTATTGTTGTCTAATTTAAGAATTTTCAAAGATTTCAAACTAGATAATTCACTTATATCTGAAATCGAATTATTATTTAATACTAATGATTCCAAATCTCTCAAGTTTGTTATACCTTTTAAACTTGTAAAATTATTATTTGAAGCATGTAATACTTTTAATCTTGTTAATCTTGTCACTTGGTCTATATTCTGAAGATTATTATTATTTACAAATAATGTATGTAAGTATGGTAAATCTTTCAATTCCTTAAAATCACTCACCCTGTTATTATTTAGATTAATAAACTCTAAATATGCGAACATACTTAATCCTTTTAAATCTTCAATATTTTTATTAGATAAATTTAATTGAACTATTCTTTTTAATGCTCCAGTAGATATTATCAATTCTTTTTTATCAGCATTTATTGAATACTCTACTGGATCTATAGTATTTTCAATATTTTTTATAACTTCATTATATAAATTTTCATCATTAAAAGTTGTTTTTCTACTTGAAGGTTTCGATATAGCAATTTCTGTTCCTTTAGCATTTCCCGATTTTATTGTAACATATGCATATCCTTCACTACCTAAATTAGTGATTATTTTATCACCTTCTACTCTACATTGAGATGTAATAAATCCCTCTGGACTATACATTGAACTTGTACTATCAGCTGCTTGTTTAAAAATATTTGGTAACTCTACTTGATTTTCATTAGGCTTTACCCTATAGTATGCTTGACATACAACTTCTGGTATTCTTTTATTTTGAATAATATCCTCTAACATTGCAGTTTGAGTACTTTCATCTGTTGAACGGGTTATATCGTAACTTGCTTCTAATCTAGTTAATGATTGCAATTTTGAAGAATCTATTTTATCAATATGATTTATATTTATAGCTAATTGCTTCAATTGTGACAATTTATTTATAGCACTTACATCTTCTAACTTTTTAGTTATTTGATTATCAACATAATAAAAATTATTTCTTATATCCAAAACTCTTAAATTTTGCAATTGTGCTAATACGCTAATATCTGTAATAAAATTGTTATATACATCTAAAACTTCAAGATTAGGTATATTTTTTAAAAAGCTTATATCTGTAATTTCACATTTTTTTAAATATAATTCTTTCAAATTGCTTAATTGCCCTAGAACTTCTATATTTTTAATGTTATTTTCACTCAAATCTATTCCATTTAAGTATTTTAACTCTTCCAAACCTGATATATTTTCTATATGGTATCTTTTTAAATCTAGAAAATCAATCATTTTTAATTCATCGTCTGTCATTATTAAAGTAGCACTTTGAGTTTCATTATTCCAACCAGAATCCCATATAGTTACATTATTTTTTTCCAATTTATATTTTATAGCACTTTGTATATGCTCATCATGTACTGTAATTTGGTGTGAATCAACTACTTCGACTAACCATTGGCAGTCATATGTCATATTAAACCATTTACATTTTCCTTTTAAAACCGCTTTTCCTACTCCAACTGCTTCCGCTTCATTATTGTTTACTTTTAAAATAGAAGAATCTGAACTTTCAATATTTCCTTCAATGTTTGAAAAAGGATCTACTAATTGTGCTTTTTCTCCTTTTCGAAAAGTCAAAACAGGTGTATAACATACGACAATCTCTCTTCCATCAACATCTGTAACTTTTACTCCAGCACCTCTTGATATTGATGTACATATACTTCCATTTAATTTATAATAATTATTGAAACTTTTTTTCATTCTATTATTGAACTCAACAGTTTTGCTATTAACAAAATTTCCTCCAATTAAGTTACGACTATACTCATTTAATTCTTTGTCAAATTTTACGTTATATGTATATTCGTTATCATTTTGTAGTATATATTCTACAGAATATCCTTTTCCCGTTTCTACTGTTCCAATCACTTCTGATGCTTGAACCTTTCCAGCGCAAATAAATAATACTAAAATGGATACTATGCATATCCAAAAAAACTTTGATTTTAAGATTTTCATTTGTTTTTCTCCTTTCCTAATTCTTTGGTACTAATACAATTATCACATAATTAATAGCTTAAGTCAATAATTTTTACTTGATATTTTGAATTTGATATTTGTTAATTTCAAGCTTTTACCAACTATGTTTTTTTACTAGTTTTAAAAAAAAATTATTAAAACTCTAAATGGTCTTGAAGTATTTTTTTCTATGTGATAGTATAAGAAAAAATAAAAAAAGTGAGGCGATACTGCATGGCAAATGATAAAAGTAAAAAAATTGAAGTAGTAAAAGGGAAAGGAAAACTAGATATTTCACCAGTTAGTTCACATTTAGATGTTGAAAAACCTAAAAATAAAACTGATAAAAGTAAGATTATAATTCCTAAAACAAAAAAATAAAAAAAGTGCACAGTCTGAAACTTCGTCAAGACTGTGCACCTTTTTTTATTTGTTATTATTATATGATATTCGATTAATTAAAATATGTTACATTGCTTCTGCTGTTTCTTCTTTTTCACTTTCAGTATTTGTATCATCATCTTGATTAACAACTTCTAAACTAGAAACTGAGACTTCATAAGCTACTTTTGTTTCAACTCTACCATCTTCATATTTTTTCTCATATGTTCTAGATTGAACTCTACCTACTATTTTAACTTCAGTTCCTACTGGTATGTTTTCACAGAATCTAGCATTTCTTCCCCATGCTATACATGGAATGTAGTCTGATTTATTATATGCTCTGTTTACTGCTAATAATAAATCTGAAATTTCTCTTCCAAATGGTGTTTGTCTGTAAATTGGTTTTTTACAAATATAACCATTTAAAGTAACTTCATTAGAAACAACATCTTTACTTACTTCAATTTCTGCTTCTTGATCTTCAATAAATTTAATATCTTTAGCAAAAACTGTAAGAACTAATTTGTTTCTTTCATTTTCATAACTGTTATATGATCTAAATTGACCTTCTACTGTAATTTTAGAATCAATTGTTAAATCATTGATTGAAAGTAATCTTTCTGAAACAGTTATTGGAATAATGTCTGCGTTTCCGCTTAAACGAGGTACTGCTAAATCAAATATGTAAAACTTTTCTCCATAGATTTCATGACTAAATCTCTTGTCACTTGTTACCTTTCCCACTAATACTAAGTGGTTATTTTCTAAATAATTTGTATTCAAGATTATTTCCTCCCCTTATTTGTTTATTTCTTCTCTTAATCATAATGTAAAAATTATTTATTCATATTTCTTATTATACACTATTTTTTTGAATTTGTCTACATAAAAAGTTATATTTTTCAATATTTTTTTATTTTATACCATTTATGTTAATCGTTTCATGCTTTGGAACATACATCAAAAACATAGTTAAAACTATAATTAAATCATAAATACTATAATTTGGATTATTCTCAATTTTTATTTCCTGGACCTCTATTTCTCCATAATTATTATATATATTTCTTTGAAGATAAATTAATACATCATCATCTGTCACACTTGATATCGTAATACTTGACTTTGAATTAAAACCATATGTTATCAAATTTGAATTTACAATATTTAAATCTTTGTTATCTATATTTGTATCAATATTAATAATAATATTTTTTGCATTTACAAGTAATTTGTTTAATTCATCCATTTTCTCAAACTCTTTATTTATTACAACAGTATCAAAATGAACATTCTTTATATTATCTATATTCTTCTCTTTTATAAATATGACATTATTTTCTACTAAAAAATTATTATTATCTAATAATTTTTTTATATCATTTTCACTTTTTTGATCTGTGATAATACCTATTAATAACATCGGCAACTCTCCTTTTTGGGTTATTATATCCTGATTTATAGAATTTTATGCACAATTGGGGACGCGTCCCTGCTGTGCATTTTGCACAGTTTGGGACACATCTATCTTAGAGATATGTCCCTAATTGTGCAATTTGCACAATATGGACGCGTCCCCAACTGTGCATTGAGTCCCATTTCCATCAATAGTATAACCCTCTTTATAAATCAACTCCGAAACAGTCACAACTTTAAGCCCTTTATTTTCAATATTAGTAAGCAATTTATCTAAACTATCAGCTGTATGTTCTGTTCCATTATGTGAAAGTATAATATCCCCTTTTTTTAATTTTTCGTCTAATCTTTTCCACATTTCGTCCCCTGTTATTCCTTTATAGTCCAATGTGTCCCGTCTTACTAGGGTTTACAAGTTGATTGTATTTGCCGTCGTTTGGTGTCATTTCTTGCGCGTATTTTAGGAAGTTTTTCATTGTTATTCTTAGTTTGATTTCTATTTTATCTTCAAAGACTAAGACTGATTCAATTATTTGAGATAAAAGCATTTTCTTTATTTCTGTATTTGCTTTTTCAAATTCTTCTCTCCATATTGGAATTAAGTTTTTTAGTTCCACCATGGAGTTGTAGTCGTATTTTTGTTTTTCTATTTGTTCTTTTAGTTCTTGTACTTGTGATTGCAGATTATTTATTTCTGTTTCTTTTTGTTCTAGTAGGTTAGACAGTATATCTGTTGAGAACTTACTTGTCCCATTTATTGCTGAAACAATTTCTCCTTTTAGTGTTTCAAATTCATCTTGTGATTTTGATAGTTTTTTTGTAACTTCTTTTAGTTTGATTTCTTCATCTGTTTTGTTCTTTAAATTGATTTCATTTATTCTGTTGCTTAAGTCTACTTTCTTCAAGGTATCCAGATACGTAAAAACTTCATCAATTACTATGTTGTCTATTTCTTCTTGTTTGTAGCAGGTTTTGCCTGTTTTGCAGGTTGCTCCACCATTGCTGATTCTGCTGACGCATCTGTAATAGTGTCTTTCTTTACCTTTTTTTACTTCTCCTGTTTTTAATTTACTTCTATCTGTAGACTTGCTAGAATTCATATTACAACCACAATATCCACATTTTATAAACCCTGTCAGCAGAGCTTTACTTCTCGTTTGTAATGGATAACTTTCATAATCCATATTTTCTTCTTTGTATCTATCTGGAATTCTTGATTCCCTTATTTTTTGTGCCTTATTCCATTCTTCTTCATCAATTATTACAATCTCATCTATTTTTTCTTCTGATAGAATCCAGTCTTTACTACCTACTCTGCCTTGTGTTCCGTTCTTTTTTACACTTGTTTTATTGTAAGATAAATAGCCTTTATATATAGGGTTTCTAAGCATGAAATTAACTACACTAACTGTCCATTTTGAATTTTTCTTTGTTGGAATATTATGCTCGTTCAGATATTTAGCAATTCTGTGTCCACCCCATCCATTTTCTGTTGATAATTTATAAACTTCTTTTACCACTTCTGCTTCTTCAAGTAGAATTTGAAGTTTCTTTCGTTCAACGCCTTTTTTAGAAAATATACCAGACTTAACCATTTCATAGCCATACGGTGGAGTGCCATACATTAAAATTCCATCTTTAACCATTTGAGACTGCTTTTCTTTTACTCTGATAGATGTTTTCTCGCTTTCTCCTCCTGCTTGCCAATATCTTATGTAGTTTAGTAGCTTATCAACTCTATTATCGAATTTTTGTTGTCCTTCTTTTGTTGACCATACTTCAATTCCTTGCTGTACAAACCATTCAACAACAAATGGAGTTTCATCTTCACGTCTGCCTAATCTATCAAACATGAAGACTAATAATATATCAAATTCACCTTTTGAAGCATCTTCTTTTGCTGCTTGAAGCTGATCTCTGTCTATGGCTTTTTTCTTGTAACCTGAAACACCTTTTTCACAGTATTCTTTAACTAATGTCCAGTTAGGCATTTTTTCTATAAATTCTTTGCATGCCTTTTTTTGCATTGGAATATCATCATCCTCCACCTGCATTAATGTTGATACTCTGTATAAACAAGCTACTCTTTTTTCTGACATCTTGTGTTCCTCCTTATTTGATATTTTATTATTAATTAAATATTGATACATTAGATTTATTAGTAATTTAAGGTTAGTTTATAATATTTATCATATATTAAATTAATCAATTTTATTGATTGCTTACTATTCTTACAATACTATAACAAGTATTATAACTCGTACAAAAATTAAATACAACATTAACACTTTAAAAATTTATAATCTTTGTCCTGCATATTTCTAGCAATAAATTGTTTTGATAGAGTATCAACAACACTCTGTTCTGTACTATTTACCTCTTCTCCTATAAAATTAATATGTACCCATTTGTCATATTTTTCGTTGTATCTCCATAGTTCACATTCTCCATCTTTTGTTTTGTGTAAAAAATACTTCTTTCCATTGATTTCTTCTACTTTTTCAAACATATTGTCCACCTCTTGTTTAATTTTTATGTAGCAAAATTTTAATTATTACATGTTTATTTGTGCTTCTATATATAAAGGTGTCTATATTTTTTGAAAACCGGACAAATTCTTTAAAAAATTTTCCTAATGAATTTCGTACACTGTTTTCAACATATTTTTTTATTTTCCCTTCTATATATAAGATGCTTGTTAATTTGTAAATTACGACACATTTTATAATTTTTTTAAATATATACTCATGTCATCACATTTATTGCATTTTCCCCTCTATCTATATATTCTTTTTATTTTTTATAAAATGGGACAAATTCCAAAAAATTTTTTGCTAACAGTCTAAATCTAAATTTTTATAATTGAATTATTTAAATTACTATTCACTTATATAAGTCCAATTTTTTAAGTATATGTCGCATTTTGGGGACAATATTTTTATGAAAAATATAAAAGTTTATTATTAAAACTCATTTCATTTTTCTAAATGGATTAGAAAATTTTCGAAAAAATAAAACATCTCGATTTTAGTATCAAGATGTTTTATTTTTTAATTCTTGTGTTCTTCTAAATATTTAGCAATCTTTTCAATATATGGCTGATCCTTTGGCGCATTTCTTTTTTTCTTAAATTCAAGTATTCTTTTTAATTCTTCAACTTGATATCCCTCAATTTCTTCGTAAGTAAATTCTTCTTTAGGATTAGGAATAATTTCGATAATATTTGATATTTGATAAAATCCACATTCATTTTTATCTTTTTCATCAAGGTTATATTCTTCTTTCAGCCTAACAAATAATTCATCTGACACACATAAATCTAAATCTGAAGTTGTTTCCTTTATTCTAAACATTACTAAGCTACCACCACCTAAAATATAATATTCATCTTTAGGCAAATTTAAACTTTCTACTAGTTTTAATAATTCTTCTTTATTCATAATTTCCTCCACATATCTACTTTTCTATATTTATTATTTTTGTTGCGATTTTTTCAATAAATCTTTCATCATGTTCTACAAAAATAATTGTAGGCTTGTAATTTAAAATCGTATCTTCAATTTGTTCTCTTGTTAGTATATCAATATAATTTAAAGGCTCATCCCATATATAAATATTTGCTTGCTCTGAAACGCTTTTTGCTATTAACACCTTTTTCTTTTGACCTTCGCTCATATCCTGGATATTAGTATCAAAATCATTTTGTGATAATCCCATTTTTACTAACATTGCTTTGAATATACTTTCCTCTATTTTATTTTCCTGTGCAAATACTTTTAATTTTCCTTTCAAGTTATCTGTACTTTGTGATACATAAGATATTTTTAAATCATTTGCAACTTTAACCTCTCCATTATATTCTATTTTTTCTCCCAATATAAGTTTTAATATGCTTGATTTTCCAATTCCATTTTTTCCAATTATTGCAACTCTATCTCCATTATTTACTTCAAATGAAATTGGTTTGAATATTGTTTTATCTCTATATTTCACTTGCATATTTTTTATCAAAACTAATGGATTTTTATTACTTATTAAAGGAATCAATTTTAATTTATCATTCCTATCAACATTTCTCAACAAATTATTTTTTTCACCTATTGCCTTATCAATTCTTTTTTCCATAACCTTTGAACTTTTCATCATTTTAGAAGCCTTATGTCCTACATATCCTTTGTCTATTGTAGTTTCAGAATTGAATCTTTTGCTCTTTCCTTTTTCAGCCTCATTTGACCATTTTTCAGCATTTTTAGAGGCAATTTCAAGCCTATTTATATCTTTTTGTAATTTTTCATTTTGCATTATTTCAAAATTATCCTGTCTATCTTTATTCTCTTTCCAAGATGAAAAATTGCCTTGTTGTATTTCTATATTAGAATTATTTATTGCAATTATATGATCTACAACTTTATCTAAAAGGTTTCTATCGTGTGAAACTAATATAAAGCCTTTTTTCTTTTCTAAATAACTTACTAAATTATTTCTTGTTTCTATATCCAAATGATTTGTAGGTTCATCTATAAGTAAGAAATTATTACCCTTTAAGAATAAACTTATTAAAAGTATTTTTACTTGTTCTCCACCACTTAATAAATCAAATTTTCTATATAATATTTCAGTATCTGAATTAAGTAAATTCAGTTCTTTTATGATTTCCCAATCTTCGACATTTGGAGCAATTTCATTTACTATTTCTATTGACATTCTATCTTTATTTGTTACTTCAAAAGGGAAATAATCAACATCCACATTCTTTGATATTATTCCATAATGTTCATACTTTCCTTGTAATAATTTTAATAATGTAGTTTTTCCTTTTCCGTTTCTTCCAATTAGACCTAATTTCCAATCAGTATCTATATTAAATGAAACGCCTTCAAATATATTATTGTAACTTCCATCATATCCAAATATTAGATTATTTACACTTATTAATGACATTGCTCCTCCCCCTGTTTCTCTTTACAATTAAAAATATATCATAAAAACAAGCAACTTATCATCTGACTTTTAATACTTATCAATTCCCGTTCCATTTTTTAAGTATACTTTTATCTGCCTTATAATATGTGGTATATTATAGTTTCCTCCAAATTTCGAGTTATCTAATAATTCATCATTTATAGTTAACCATTCTAATTTATTTTTTTCTTCTACTAAAGATACCTCATGTTTTAAAATACCATAATAAACTTGTATATTATTTCCATATTTAAAATAATTTAAATCCATAAAATGATCTAATTCTATGTCTTGATTAGATATTCCTGTTTCTTCATATAACTCTCTGTATGCAGCTTCATCATCTGTTTCATTTTCCTCAACTTTACCACCAACAAAATTATATAGTCCTTTATATGGTTCTTTTGCTCTAATGCAAAAAAGTACCTTTTCTAAAACATTGTTAAAAATTACTATTAAATTCAATTTTCTCATATTCTACTCCTTATTTAATTCAAAGTAATATAATTTCTCAAAATTCTGTATATTCTGATAATTATTCACTATTTTCTTTGATATTAACTATTTCCATAAAAATTACTCCCAGGATTATACTCAACAAACTCTTCCTTTAACAAACCTGTTACACATTCATCGACATATTCATTAGTTGCTAAACATAAGAATCTTTTTCTTCTAACACCTTCATCTTTATATCCTAATTTTAATTGCATTTTTCTTGATTTTTCATTATTAGGGAAATATCCATTCTCTATTCTTCTTAATCCCAGTACTTCAAAGCAATACTTTATTCTGCTACTGAATGCTTCTATTCCATATCCGTTTCTATGATATTTTTCATTAAGCCATATTCCTCCACCTGCTGTACCATCTTTTCTGTTTATATTTGTTATTTCAGTTCCACCGATTACTTTATTGTTTTCTTTTAGTACTATTGCTAGCGGTATTTTTACATTTTCATCTGCACTTTTGGTCCTATTAATAAAATCTTTAGCATCTTTCTCTGTATATGGAAATGGAACACTTGCCATCCATTTTACTACATTTAGATTATTCAGCCCTTCAACTAAATCTTCAACATCATTATCTTCCCAATTTCTTAAAATGATTCTTTTACTTTCTATTATCATATAAAACTCCTTTAATATATTACGTTTATTCTTTTTATTTCTATACTAAACTTTTCACTATTTGATGCCAACTCTGTTATATCATCTAGATATTTTCTATATTCTTTATCATCAAAATACATTTTGCTCCTTGCATAACCATTTATACCAAATTTCTTTAATAAAAATTTTCTACATTCTTCTATAATCTCGCCTTCATTTAATTCAGGAAAATGCCTTCTATTATATGAATAGCATCTTTTTAAAGTAACTTCAACACTTGTATTTCTATCAGCAGATGATACTATTTTCCCATAAATGCTTCTTGGCTCTGTTTCCATTGATGAACGATGATCTTCTACTGCTTCGCTCATTATTTTTATTTGTTCATCTGTGAAAAACTCTTTTAACTTCTTGTCTTCTCTTAATATTTTAGCAGAAATAGTTTCATGTTTTTTCGCATCAATATGATGTGCCACATCATGATATGCTGCAATTACATATACCATTTCTAAATTTATAGATTCAACTTGGTATGCAAATTCAAAACTTCTATTTATTACATATTTTGCATGTTCAACTCCATGACCTTTATCATTTAAATTGTAATGATAATTTACAATTTGCTCTATATATTTTATTAATTTTGGATTTATTTTATACTTTTCAATCATATCTTCATATTCAAGCTTAATAACATTATATCTGTTGATTGTATTCTTTACTTCATGAGTTATTTTTTGATTATTAATTATTTCTTCAACTGTTTGCCATGAATATGAATCATGTTCTGTTAAAACAATATTATCTGTTTCATTCACTTTAATAGCAAAATTATATTGTCTAGCATTTTTTCCACTTCCAGATTTATAATCAAAACTATCTATATAATATGAAATTTCATTTAATTCGCAATTTGTTTCTTCTTTTACCTCTCTTGCTAATGCCGTTGGTATATCCTCACCAATTTCCATATTTCCGCTTGGTAATTCATCGATGCCTCCCATGAAGTCATCTGACTTTCTTGACATTATTAGTATTTTTCCTTGTCCATTTACAATAACCGCACCAACAACATTTTTCTCTATTTTCTCTTCTTTCGCTTTTTTCAATAAATAGTCAAAATTATTCATACATAAATCCTCTTTTCTTTATTTACTTATCTTATATAAGTCATATTGCCTCTTTTTCATTTCTCACACAATCATTTAAATTTCTAAGAAAATCCACCTTGAAATCATTGTCTTTTTAATGTTTGTGTTCTTCTAAATATTTAGCAATTTTTTCAATATATGGCTGATCCTTTGGTGCATTTCTTTTTTTCTTAAATTCAAGTATTCTTTTTAATTCTTCAACTTGATACCCCTCAATTTCTTCGCAAGTGAATTCTTCTTTTGGATTAGGAATAACTTCAATAATATCTGATATTTGATAAAATCCACATTCATTTTTATCTTTTTCATCAAGGTTATATTCT
>CAMEHU010000020.1 GCA_945917765.1 uncultured Lachnospiraceae bacterium
CGTGCCAAATTGCCCCGTCCCCATTGGCTTTCAAATTGCCCCTCCCCATTGGCTTCAATTAAACTAATTTACCAATTAAATCATAATCTCTACTATCAATAATTTCAACATTTACAAACTTATCAAATAACTCATCTTGAGTTTTCTCAACATAAATTACACCATCAATATCAGGAACTTCATTTTTACTTCTTCCAATATAATATTTTCCATCAAAACTTTCATCTTCAATTAAAACTTCAAAAACTTTTCCTATTTGATTTTTCATTATTTCATCAGATATTTGTTGTTGTAATTTCATAATTTTGTTATATCTGCTTTTCTTTGTCATTGGATGTAAATGTCCATCTAATTTTTCAGCAGGTGTTCCATCTTCTTTTGAATATGCAAATGCACCTAATCTTTCAAATTTAGCCCATTTTACAAAATCATATAATTCATCAAAATTTTCTTGACTTTCTCCTGGAAAACCTACCATCACAGTTGTTCTAATAATTACATCAGGTATCTCTTTTCTGATTTTAGAAATAACATTTCTAATACTTTCGCCATTGCTTTTTCTGTTCATTCTTTTTAATACAGAATTTGCAATATGTTGAACAGGAATATCAAAATATTTACATATTTTATCGTTTTCTTTTACAACTTTAATTAATTCATCTGTAATTGATTCTGGATATGTATATAAGAATCTAATCCATTTTATATCCTTTATTTTAGCTAATTTTTCAAGTAATTCAGCAAGTTTTGGTTCTCCATAAATATCTATTCCATATTTACTTGTATCTTGTGCAATTACAATCAATTCCTTATAACCTTGTTTTGCTAGTTTTTCCGCTTCTTCTAAAACATCCTCCATAGTTCTACTTTCAAATTTTCCTCTTATATAAGGAATTGCACAATAAGTACATCTATTACTACATCCTTCAGCAATTCTTAAATAAGCAAAATTTCCACCTGTTGAAACAACTCTCTCAGAAAACTCTAATCCGCATAATTTTGCATTTTCCTGTTTTCCAACTAAACTTTCAATTTGCTCCCAAATTGTTTCATATTCTTTATATTTAATAAATAGATCAACTTCAGGCATTGATTTTTCCAAATCTTCTTTATATCTTTGAACTAAGCATCCCATTGCAATTAAATATTTACATCTTTTTTTCTTATATTCAGCCATTTCTAAAAGAGTATTAATAGCCTCTTCTTTTGCTGATTCAATAAATCCACAAGTGTTAACAACAATAATATCAGCATCTTCTGGATTACTTACAATTTTATAATTATTTTTTCTAAACATTCCAATTGTCATTTCTGTATCTACTAAATTTTTACTACAACCTAATGAAACAAATCCTACATTCATTATTACAATTCTCTCCTTTTTATCACAATTACCAACTATTTTACCATTTTTTTGCTTATTTTGCAACATCTTTTGTGAAACATTTGAGGATGGTCTTAATTTGTTTCAAATTAGAAACAAATCAAGACCGTCCCATAGCTTTTTTATCTTTCATTATCATCTTGTTCTTTTAAATGACTATATTTTCTTTTAGTAGCTAAACCTCCTCTTATGTGTCTTTCTGCTTTATTCTCATCTAATATCTCTCTTACCTCTGTTGCTAAGCTTGGGTTTATCTTTAGTAGTCTTTCACTTACATCTTTATGGACTGTACTCTTACTTATACCAAATTTCTTAGCAGCACCTCTTACCGTATCTTTTGAATCCACTATATAATGTGCTAACCTACATGCACGCTGTTCTATCGAATAATTTCTCATAATGAAAACCCCCATGTGAATACTTTTGTTTAATTGTATTCGCATGAGGGTTGTATTATGATACGGTTTTTAGTTTTACAGTATATCTTCAATAAATTACCTCACAATAAGATAAAATTGTGTGTTCATCTACCATAATTTTGTACTAAGCATTAAAATTTCAATCTTCTTTGATGTCAGGATTATTTATTTTGCAAATCTTCACCTTTGAAATATATTTGTCTTTCACTTGTTCAATTTTATATACTATATTTTCACATTCAACTACTTTTCCTACATCACTCTTAGTTGGTACTTTTCCAATTTCATTAACTAAATATCCTGATAATGTATCATAATCTCCTTCATGTATTTTTATATTTAGAGTATCTTCAACATCATAAATTGATATATTACCACTAAATAAAAATGTATTATTATCTAGTTTTTTTATTACTTCTTCTTTTTCGTCATATTCATCATAAATTTCTCCAACAATTTCTTCAAGTATATCTTCAATAGTTACAATTCCTGATGTACCACCATATTCATCTACTACTATGGCAATTTGCTTTCTGTTTTTTCTTAATTCTTCAAATACTTCATTTATTAATTTTGTTTCTGGCACAAAATAAACATCTTTTACAAGATTTTTTATCTTTTCCTTTTTATTTTTCATAGACAACAAAATATCTTTTATATAGATAATTCCCTCAATATTATCAATATTTTCATTATATACTGGTATTCTACTATATTTATTTTTCTCTTCAGATAATGCTTCTATAGTCTCTGCTATTGTTATGTTTTTTTCTACTGCAAAAATTTGAGTTCTTGGAATCATAATTTCTGATACCACTTTATCATTGAATTCAAATACATTATTTATCATATCTTTTTCTTCTTCATCAATTGATCCTTTTTCTTCTCCCATATCAACCATCATTCTTATTTCTTCTTCTGTTACAACTTCTTCATCATTTTCCGAAATTCCAAATAGTTTAGAAATAACATCTGTTGAAAATGTTAAGATTTTGACAAATGGAGAAGTTATAATTGATATAACTTTTATTATTCCAATAGATGCAAATGCAATCTTTTCATAGTTTTTCATTGCTATCCTTTTGGGAACTAATTCACCAAATATTAAAGTAAAATATGATAATACAAGTGTTATAATGATTATAGAAATACTATTCCATACACCTATGCTTAACTGTGGTATCCATGAATTTAACATAGGAGCTAATTTATTTGCAAACGATTCAGCAGCAAATGCACTTGATAAAAATCCTGCCAGTGTTATTCCTATTTGTATTGTAGCAAGAAATTTGCTTGGATTAACTAACATTTCCTTTATTTTTTTTGCTTTTTTATTTCCTTCTTTTGATAATCTTTCTATTTTTGCATCATTTAATGAGATAAATGCAATTTCACTAGCCGCAAAAAATGCATTTAAAAAAATTAATATAAATATTATAATTATTTGCATATATTTTCACTCCTAAAAATCTCTTATTTATTTTATATATTATTTACCATAATTGATATTATATATGTTTTAACATTTCTATTTTCTATAAATATTTTTACATACTGTATATCCACCATATTCATCACACCTCTATTATTTTCTTATGTATTTTTATCTAACATAATCATCATCGTTCTTCTCTACTTTAAACTCATCATCTTTTTTCTTTTTGCTCTTATCTTCTAAATCACCATTATCTAAATTTTGCATAAATTCATTTAAAGTTTGAGTCGCATATTCACTTGATGTTCCGCCTAAATCAAATCTACTGCCTGTTCTTCCTTTTCTGATTATTTCTCCAGATTGATTAATTTCAAATTCTTGTTCTTCCATTTGTTTTTCAACATTGTCCAAAGTTTCTATATCTTGTTGCATATCCAATGTTTCTTTACCTAATTTCTGTGTACTAACAATTTCTTGTTCCGTTTTTTGGTATTGTATTTCTTCATATTCTGGAAGTGGCATTCTAAAGCATTTTTCAATATAATCTTCTGGTAATTGCTCCATTGTTCCCATCGGCTCTAATGCTTTTCCATTTTCATCATATTCATAAGTAGCATAAGGTTGTCCGTCTTTATATATATCAATTATTGTACCTCTTTCAGTCTTCTTTATCATTTGTTCTTTTTTTCCATTTTCCATATATGTATATGTTTCATTTCCAATCATATCTCTTGTATATGTTGCTTTTTCTCTACTTTTTGAAATTTCATTTAAAATATCCATAGTAGCTGTAACAGAGTATTGTTCTCCATTTCTTTGAATTTCTGAATTTATAGTATAAATTCCTTTTTCACTTTCTACTGTTTCTAAACGAGTAGTTTTACTTGTAGCTGTTTCAAAATCATATACTTCGGTTTCTTCTAATTCTCCAATAACTTTGTTATCACTAACTAACGGATTTTTCCTTTTTTCTGTTTGACTTTTTTCATCACTTATTCTTTGAAATTGTGAATAATTAATGTAATTAGAAGATATTTCAATTTGAGGATTTGTTTGAGATAAATAACTTCTTAGTGGGTACTCTGTATTGTTTAATTTACCTTGTTGTTTTTGTAATTTTAACTCTCTATCATTTTGAATTATAGAAGCATATATTCTTTCTATTCTTTCAATCTGTCGTTCATAATTTGAAAGTGTTTTATCAAGACTATCTATCATTTTTTGTTTCTCTTGCATTAATTGTTCTAATGTTTTCTTTGTTCCATTAGAATTAAATTCATATCTTAAAATTGAATTATTTATCATATCTGGTGTAATCCCCTGTTTTTGAAATGTTTCAGTTATATGTTGATGAAAATAGTCTGTAATGCTCATCTTTTTTCCATTAACATCAAAATTTAATTGATTCAACGGTTTCACATATTCTTGATTCCATCGTTCTTGCTGTTGCTTAAGGTCTTCAAAAAATCTAGGATTATCTATTTCAATTGTTGTATATGTTTTAATAAATTCTAGTGCTTCTTTAAATTGATAATCAAAAGCATCAACTTCTCTACTCATATTAGAATTATTTTTTTTATAAAATTTCCCATCTGTAATACTTAAATATTCTTTTAACCATATCAAAGCATTATCATCAGTAATATCTTTTCTAACAGAACCTACTTCAGTTTGATAAGCATGTCTCATTTCATGACATACTTGTGCAATTAAATGATATAATGAATCCATGCTAGAATCAAACTCCATAGTTTTATAATTAATCGTTTTATTTCTATTTGCTAAATACTGTGCATACCAATCTCTTCCATTCAATCTTATAACATATTCATGTCTTTTTTCTTCTTCATTATATTTTAAAGAAAAATCGCCTCCTGCACAACCTTCATTTACTTCTTCGTAATTGACTTCCAAACTTACTGGAAATGACAATCTCATTTTATCTTTTTCTTGTTTTATTACTAAACCTAATAGTTGCATCAACTGATCTTCAGATAAATTTCTATAATTATTAAATAAATCTTGTAATTCTTTATTCTTTTGCATAATATCACCCTATTATTTATTATATTTTTAATTAAATAATGTTTCAAAAAATAGTTCAACCTTGTCGCATATTTTTTCAATTGTTTCGTTTTCGTGTAAATATAATCCCACGCTTTTATTCTCATTATTTATGAATACTAAATCACCAAATTCAGTAATTGCGAAAGGAATATATCCTTTTTTCAGTAACTCTTCATAAATAAAAATATTGGATTTATCTTCTTTGTTGAATGAAATTAATCCTTGTAAAACTCTCTCTTTACTATTCTGTGTATTAAACAATCTTTTTTCCGGCCTTCCACCATTATATTTAGTTATTAATTCTTTTAAATATGTTGGTATTTCAACATTATATGTTTTTTCTATATATCCAATAATGGAATTATCATTTAATGGCTTAACATATTTCCATTCCATAAATCTCATCTTCTTTCTTATTTCAATAATTCTATACTCAAGTTTTCAACATCTTCATCTTCTTGTATATTTTTTATAGCATTAATATCAATCTTTGTATTTTCAAATTTTTCTTTGCTATATTCCAGTAAATCTAATAAATTATCTTGATTCTTTAATTCACTATACAATTCTGAAACAGGATGCTCTTGTGGAAAAGTATTTAATAATCTATCTGCTTTCGTTTCTTCATTTTTTAATACGAGTACTACTTTTTATAATTTTATCATATCATACCTTCCACACAATAACAACACTTCTGGAAACTTTTCAAACAAAAATCTGTAGTTTTTCCATATCCATTAACATGCTAAAAAAAACAAAAAAGAATAATCGACTGATTATCCTTTTTATAAAATATAATGCAACTTTTGTCGTAGTCTTTACCTTACATCCTAACAGCAATCGTAACTCTCACGGGCATACTATCCTTAGAAACATTTGGTAATTCAATGTATTTAGGAATTATACTTTTTTGCAATTCACTTCTTTCTGTGTGTACGGTACTCTTACTTATACCAAATTTCTTAGCAGCACCTCTTACCGTATCTTTTGAATCCACTATATAATGTGCTAACCTACATGCACGTTGCTCTATTGAATAATTTCTCATATGAACCCCCCCATGTGAATACTTTTGTTTAATTGTATTCGTGTGGGGGTTGTATTATGATATCCATTTTTATGTGTTATTCAAATAATCTCTTTTTCTATGATACATATGAGAAATGAAAACCTTATGTCTTTCTTCATCTATTGTATATAGCAAAACATAATTATTTAATATTATTCTTCTATAAATTCTTTTCGTATTACTATACTTATCTATTTCAGCATACATTCTAGGTGTATATGCTAAATTTGTAACAAACTCTTCTATTCTTTCCATTACCTTGTTTGCCGAATTTTGTGCTGAAAGCTCATCTCTAATATAATTATATACTTTTCTAATTTCTACTGCGCATTCTTCAGTAAATTCTACTTCGTACTTTGCATCAATATCCATACTCATCCCTCAATTCTTCAAAGACCTTGTTAGCAGGGATAGTTCTTCCTTTCTCTATATCTTCTTCCGATTTTTGTAAGTGTTTTATAATATCTAATTCTAATAATTTTTCTTTATATTCTTTCATACTAACTATAACTACATCGCTTTTATTATCTCTTTTTACGACTATTGGTTCATTGATTTCATCTTGGTTATTTAATTCTTCTTCAACTTCTTGTAATTTGATTACCCTTTGCATTTCAATCACACCTTTCTTTTATAGTTTTGTTTTAATATATATAATTATACCATAATTAGGGGTGATTTGTATATATTTTACTAATAAATCTAAGGATTTTCACAAAATCAATCTCTTTTGTACTTACATATAAAAAGATAAATATCAATTTTATTTTTTGTCTATAAAATACTTCCTCCACCAATTACTTCTCCAGTTGTTACATCTATAAAATAACTAACCCTTTCATCATTTGGATTGTAATTTGCATCGAATTTGTTTGGAATATCGTATACTATTGTAACTAGCCAAATTCTTCTAACTCGTGATTCTGTGCGATAAAATACCCATTCTTCATATGAGCAATCTGATGATTATGACTAATATAAATAAAATAAAATAACAGACAACTTAGTGCCTGCTATCTAATAATTATAATTTTATGAATTATCTTTTAGTTTTAATATAATGTAACAACTTTAAAAACATCATTTGAATTGAATGTTTCTTCATTTAAAATTCCGTTATATAACACTAAATATGTATATTCCTTATATTTAAATTCGGAAATATTCTTATATTTATTTAATTTTATAACTCTATCTTCTTCTTTTTTCGATGTATCTCTCGTATAATCTGTTACTAATTTAAATTCTTTTGTATCGTTTTTGTACATAATATCAAATAATACTAACTCATTTTTTTCAGTATTACATGCTATTCTGATAAAAGAATCATTTTTCTTTTTGTAATTTTCAAAAAACTCACCGTATAAATATTCATTGTGAACCATGGCACCAACTACAAAGCATTTATCCCTTTGTGCATCATAAATATTATAGTCTCTAGATAGATTTCTTATATCTTCATATTCATTTGCTATTTCATCATTATAAAATATATCTACTTCTGATTTTTTATTTTTATTTATTGTTAGTACTACTATAACAATAGCTACTATGATAAACATTATCATACCAATTAATAAGACCTTCTTTAAATTTTTCATTCTAATTTCACCTCTATAAACTAGTTGTTCACATTATATAATAAGACACAAGTTATTTCAACTAGTTATCAGCCTTATTTTATTGTTTACTATTAAGAATTTCTCTCTATATTGATTCTCCATTTTCCTATATGTATTCCACTTCTTTTATTATCATCATTAGTACTAATTATATTAATATCTTTTCGCCTGTATATTGAAAGAATAATTGCTATGTTTACTATATTAACAATAAAATATGCACTGCCATAAGTTACAAAAGGTAGATTAACATCTGCTTGAATACCAATGCTTAAATTCATAAGTATAGTTGCAAATGATTGAAATATAAATAATGAACTCAAGCCGACTATTAATAATTTTCCGTATTGTTCTTTTATATTTTTAGCATTAATAATGAGTCTTACTGATATTAGAATTGTAGTTATGGTAATTATTCCTGCTACTAATAATCCGCATTTTCCTATAAGATATATAAACGTATAATTACTTTCATAATTCAAAATTGAATCATTAATAGGTACTGACAAATTATCTATTTCTCCAAACAACTTAGCTTTTTGTAAAGTTTCCTTTTCTAACATTTGAACATATCCACTGCCAGAAGGATCATTTTCAGAATTTATAAAGCTACTAATTCTTTCCCATCTGTAAGAATGTTGTAAAAAGATATAAGTTATACTTAAAATAGTAAGTGTTATAATTGTGCCATACATAAATACTAATTTCTTTTTACTGTTTTCTTTATCTTTTATGAATTTTATTGTTGATACAATTATATAAGAAGCCATCAAGATTATCATATTTGTAAAAGATCTTATTAATAACATTGACAACAATGAAATAATAGCTAATATTGTAACCTCAATCAAACTTTTATTTATTTTGTGCACTTTACTTCCAAAATGTATTTTCACAATGTTTTCATTTTTATTTTTAGTAATAAATCCAATAAATGAAATCAAATACAATGGCAATACTAATGTTGCAATAGGAAACGAAATACTTCCGATTAATCTAGTATAGTAAACACCATTTATCCTCCAACTTATACCTGGTATTAGTGATGATAATGTTATAATTGTTGCTATAAAATATATTAAACCAGAATGTTTCTTTAATTTCCTATAATCGAAAAAATATACTCCAATACTTAACAAAATACCAAGGATTATATATTCAATAGCATTTCTAACATTAGCAGTCGTACCGAATATAGAATTTGATGTTTCTTTTATAATAACTGCAAATATGCCAAAACCTATTAAAACACATATTAGAATTATCAGTTTCCAATCTAAACGGGGTTTGTGTATTTTGTTTAATTTCTTCCCTATGTCTTCAGCATTTCCCATTTGTAGCACAGCTTTTTCTTCTGCTTCATCACTATTTATCCCTTTTGCTATATATTCTTCTTTTACATCATTAATATGCTGTTCCAATTCATCTGAGATACCTGGTCTTACAGGCTTATATTTTATTTGCTCACATACAGTATTTAAAAAACTTTTAATATCCAAATAAAACACCTCCAATAACCTGGTTTATTCCACTACTAAATGTTGACCATTCTTCTTTTTTCTCTTTTAAACAATTTTTACCTTTTTTTGTAATACAATAATACTTTCTCTTTTTACCTGTTGTTTCATCCCAGTATGATTCAATTAATCCCTTTTCTTCTAATCCGTGTAATATAGGATATAATGTTCCTTCTTGTAATTCAAACAGATTGTTTGATTTTTCAGATAGCCTTTTAATCATTTGATACCCATACATATTTTCTTCTTCTAAAAGGCTTAAAACTAGCATATTTGTACTACCTTTCATTAATTCCTTATTGATTTTCATTTGTTTACACCTCCATATATAATAAATACACCTAGATTTACTATGTATTTTTATACATTGTATATCTAGGTATATTGTTTGTCAATATAAATTTTAAATAAAATTTATTTTTTTCAGAAAGATTTTCATAGTTAGAATTTTTCCAAACCAATTTACTTTTTCCGTCTTTATAGTACTCTTTAATTACATGTGTTTGATTATCTACTATTCTTTCAACCGTTGTTTTACAATAATTATTCGATTGTAATGTTTTTTTAGCTTTATTAGTAATATTTTTCACCTTTATAAAGCTATTTAAAAATACAACAAAGAGCTAATAATTTCAACTAATTATCAACTCTTCAGCTCGTACAGAATCTCAAAATATTCTCTACATCCTCTTATTTATTCCTAATAATAACTTGTTTATTATAGGTATTCTTTTTAATATTTCAGTAATTATAGGTAAAACAATAATTGTTCCAATTAATAATATTATATAATTTAGTATAAAGTAAGGTAACTTGATATATTCTACTAAAACAAAAGCTATAATAATTTGTATAGTATAATGTAATACATAAAAACAAAAATTATTTTTATTCATATACTTTGTAAATTTATTATCAAAATCCAAAAATTTCTTACCAACCCCAAAAGCCGATAAAATTACAAGCCATATATAAATATTAGTAAATATATTAGTTAAAAATTCATTTGAACCAAAATTAGCTCCATAGTTCATTATTGTAAATACAATTCCAACAATAAATGTTATTATTCCTAGTGGTATTGATATTTTTTCTATACTTTTAATAATCTTGTCATTTGAAAATACATAATAGCCTAATATAAACATTAATAAATATATTCCCCATCTATATACAGTAACAACTGGTGTATTTAATATAAATGAAGATCCCCAAACTATTAAAAATAATAAGAATAAAATTGGTAAATTTATTTTATTAAATAGTTTATCAATTTTTTGTTTCTTGTCTATTTTTGTAATTAAAACAATTAATAATGAAGCTACAAACAATACATGAGCATACCAAAGTGGTCCAGTACCTATTAAAGAATAAATTATATATTTAACTGGAGCTGGAATCATCTCTCCATTCCCTGCAAATATATCTCCATAATAATTTGTTGTCCATCCACTTATCCAACCATATGCAAAAATTCCTATAACACTTGGTACTAATATCCTTTTTGTTCTATCTTTGATAAATTCCTTGTTTGTTTTATTATTTAATGAATATTTTGTAGCAACTCCTGATACCACAAATAATAAACACATAATCCAAGGATAAATAAATACACATATACTATCTAATTCTTTAATTCCAGTTACTCCAATATTTGAGATTACACCACTTGAATTAAATATATAAAACACATGATATAAAATAACAAAACATAGTGTAATCCATCTAATATTGTCTAAATAATACTTTCTCTCTTTCATAATTATTTATCTCCTTTTGGTAATATTTTGTCTGTTAAGTCTTCAATTATATCAGCTTTTACAAGTGCAATTCCTCTTTCTTTATCGCATAAAACAATTATAGAATCCCCAGACTTTATACCAAACATATCTCTTGCCTCTTTTGGTATTACAATTTGTCCTTTTTCTCCAACTTTACTTATTCCTACATATTTGTCTTTTTCCATAAATTTACCGCCTTTCATTATATAGTTACATTTGTTATACTTTTCATACTTATTATACTTCACATAGATAAAAAAAAGCAATAGAATTTTTAAACTTCTATTACTTTTTATTTGTACATAATGTCAAAATTTTCTGCACTTTGAGATTGATTAAGAATAGTTGCCCATAATAAATATAATGATTGTCTATTATTCATTTTTTTCCCCTTCATTAACTTTCCATTGTCTTTTTATGTTTTTTTCTTCTTTTTTCTTTACTGCATCATATAAATTTATATTTAATCTGTTGCATATAGAAACTAATACTATAAACACATCTGCTATTTCTTCTTCAATGTCTGTATAATTTTCTATCTTTTCATAGTCTATTGAAGCTTCTGGTAATGTTTTTCTTATTGCTTTTGCTAATTCACCTGTTTCCTCAAGTAATAGTAGCATTTTATCTTGCACTCTTTGTTCCGAAAAACCTCTAATTGTAATTATTTTTCTTATGTAGTCTTGAATTTCGTTTAAACTATTATTTTCATTTAATAACTCATATAATTGATTTTGCTTATTTAACATACATGTTCTCCTTCCATAAAAAATAGAAGACAAAGTCACTTAAAATATAGTAACTTTACCTTCTATAAAAAACAAAAAACAGAAAAATAGAGAAACAATGTATGATATAAATAACTTTAGTATTAATTTAACATAAAATTTGAATCCATTGAATTTCATATTTTTCTACTTCCTTTTTAATTTTTACTGAACATATTGTATAGACTTTTGTTTGTTGTGTCAATACTTTGATTGAATTTTTGATTAATTCATTGTATTGTGCTTATTGCAATTGGCACTATTATTTGCTTTGTAATATAGTCTGAAATTCCTTAAGTACATCTTATCCTGTTTTTATTTTTCTTTATACAACTTGTTCGCAAGATTACACTCCCACACATTTAATTGTTTAACATCCTATTTCTATAATCATTATCTACTTTTGCATTAAAACCATCTGGCAAATAATTATTTGGAATTTGTTCTTCATAGTTTATGTCCATAAAATAATTGCAGAATATAATTTCTACATATATTATTTTGCTCTTTCCATCTGTAATTGCATAAACAAAGCCTTGATATGAATCTGATTCCATTGCTAGTAATTTATAATTTGTAAATCCTGTTACACCATAATAGCCAATATATTCTTCCATTCCATAATTGCTAAGTCTTTCAACTTCTTTTACATATTCATCTTCATTATAATCTACTACTAAATAAGACAAGAATTGCTTATCCCATGGATCATAATATACCATTTTAAAATCTGATACATTTAAATTATCAATCGATTTCGGAAATATTTCTTCAGACATTCCCAATTTATCTCTATATTTGTTTTCCGCTTTTACTCCAATTACTTGTTGATATTTGCTTTTGTCTGTTGTTATCTCGCATTTTTTATATTTCCCTAGCATTCCTAATAAACAAATAACCATAACTAAATTTATAGCTATTACACTTATAACAATAGATATTACTTTCAATACATTCTTTTGTTTTTTCATTTTGTAATATTCTTTTAAAATAGCATCTAAATTTTCAATAGTATGTACTTGTATTTCCTCTTTTTCTATTTTTTCTCCCTCCCAGAAGTAATTTTATATTTATTATATTAAAATTAACAGGACAGAAAATGAGAATTTGCTCTAATCCTCTTTTTTTACAGATTTTTTATAATTAATTTTTTCGTTTTTTATTTTCCTAATTGCTGAAGCAATTAAGATTATATCAAAGATTATAAATAAGATTCCAGCTAATTTTATGTTGATTTCTTCATCAATTATAAATATTACACCAACAAAAAATATTGTGCCTATTACCGCAATTATAAATAATGATAATAAAAATGCTAATGGATACCTAATCCATTTCTTTATTTTTTTATCTTTTGCTATTTCCATACTACTTTCTAAAACCAAATCAAATATAAATTCTAATATTAAATCCATTTTCAACCTCCCATATATTACTATTAACTGTTCAAATTATATAATAAAAGGCAGATAATTTCAATATTATCCACCTTGTCTTTCATTCATTTTATATTTTCTTTTTATTGAGCCTATTGTATTATTGTGTCAATACTTGATTTCAACTAATCATCTTAATTATTTCCTTTTAATAACTCTATCCCCTGGAACCCCCACAACAGTAACATCATCTTCAGTTGATTTTAAAACCACTGCACCTGCTCCAATTTTAACATTGTTTCCAATTCTTATAGGGCCTAAAAGCTTAGCTCCTGCGCCTATCATAACATTGTTTCCAATGGTTGGATGTCTCTTAAATTTATCTTTTCCTGTCCCTCCAAGAGTAACTTGATGATATATTGTACAATCATCTCCAATTTCAGCTGTTTCTCCTATTACAATTCCCATTCCATGGTCTATAAACAATCTTTTGCCAATGTGTGCACCTGGATGAATCTCAATTCCTGTGAAGCTTCTTCCTAATTGTGATATTAGTCTTGCTATGAAAAAACATTTTATGATGTAGAAGAAATGGGCTATTCTATAAAAAATCAAAATATGGAAACCGTGGATACAATAATATAACTTCAAGTAAATTCTTAGCCGCAGGATCTTTTTCCTTTATATTTTTTGCATCATGATATAAATCTTTAATCATATATATACTCACCTAATATATTCTATGCTTCAATTTGTAAAATTGTAATCTCAATATTTTAACACTTTTTTCTTTTGAGTAACCGGAATCATAGAATTATCGTGATTTTATGTTGCCTTTGCAATTACTTTATGATATAATAGATATTATTATCAAAGAAGTTTATGCCCAAACTTCTTCTCAAGGAGGAACATAATAATGAAAAAAACAGCCTATTCACTTTTTAGTTCCGCAATTGCTACAGGTATAGTGATTATGGCAATAGTGTTTTTGGGTACTCAAACTCAAGTTGAAATATATTCATCAAATATAGTACTTAACTGCACTTTATTGTTTATCATTTTTTCCGTAGCATCAGCAGGAGTTGAAATTTTCCAAGAAATTGGCACACTTGATCCAATAATAGACTTTGTTTTTGACATGACGGTTGCAATTATTACAACATACCGTTACTATCAACAGGGGATTCTTCTGTTTGATGGACTCACACCATTCAAGTCGCTTTTGAGGTATTTATTTTTCCCGCTAATAATTGTGGTAGCAGTTTCATTTATGAATTTCACTTCAAAAGTTGAAAAGTTAAAAAATGATTAATTGTTAATTTGTTATATGGGCATTACTAACTTATTAGCAAAAAAAGAGTATATATAGCCTAGCTTATATACTCCTTTTTTTATTTTCTAAGATTATTTCATTTCTTCAATACTTTTAGAAACATTATGATCAATTTTTTCCCAACTTGTTTCCCTTTTAAATAAACATTTAATATTTATTAAAATCCATGACCCTAGGAATAATGGATATAATAACAATCCTTTAATCATAGGTCTTATAGGTTTTTTATCTATAATCATAATCATAATTCCAGTAAATATTGGTAATAAAAATGTTGGAACTATATATCTTACTGCATTCCAAATTAATTCATCAACAGTCATTCCATTTGTTAAGAATATAACTATATTTAAAACCAATAATAAAATTGTTAATATAAGCATAGGAGCTGTTCCTAGCATATATAATAAACCATCAAAATTCATAACTGTTTTATTATCTTTTACAGCAACTGCAAGAGGTTTTGTATATTCTTTTAAACATTGCATATGTCCAACAGTCCATCTAGATCTTTGTGACCATGATTGTTTAAATCCTATAGGTTGTTCATCATACACAATCGCATCTGTTGCCCAACCTAATTTTTTACCAGCAATAATTCTCTTTAAAGAAAACTCGATATCTTCTGTAAGAGTTTTTGTTTTCCAACCTTCTGGTTTAACAACATCAAATTTTACCATAAAACCTGTTCCATTTATTAATGGAGATAAACCTAAATTATATCTTGCTAAATGATAGAATCTGTTCATTGTCCAATAGAAAATTGCATATCCAGCTGAAACCCAACTATCTGAAGGGTTTTTAATATCTCTATATCCTTGAACAACATCTTCACCTTGATTTAATTTTTTATTCATAGCATTTAAGAAATTTTTATCAACAATATTATCTGCATCAAAAATACAAAATGCATCATATGGAGCATCTTCATCAATTTTTTGTTGTAAAAACCATTGAAGAGCAAAACCTTTTGTTTTATGTTTTTCATCAAATCTTTCATATACAATTGCACCTGCTTCTTTAGCAATTTGTGCTGTATTATCAGTGCAATTATCAGCAATTACATAAATATCATATAAATTTTTATTATAATCTAAATTTTGTAAACTCTCAACAAGCTCTCTGATAACTTTTTCCTCATTATGAGCAGGAATAATCATCATAAACCTATGTTCTTTATCTTCAACTAATGGTTTATCTTTAACTTTTATTAGAGAACATAAACTAATTATTAATTGATATACCCAATAAATTGTTATAATCCAAACCATAGCTTGTTGTAAAATATATAAATATTTCATATTTCTCTCCCTTTTTTATAAATTTTCATTCTACTTATAATTATACTATTATTTATATTTTTTTCAACATATTTTGACAACTTTTTTAACCTTTCCTCACCCTAGCGCCGAACCAAAGTGCTACAATATAAATCGTAGAGCAAGTAAACTATAGCAAACCTAATCAGTAGAGTAGGTAAAAAACGGATATTATGTAGTCAAAAGAAATATATTAACACGCAGTGGAGTGCGCAGTTTGGCGCCCCCACTCACCGTCTTCTACCCAAATCTCAACGCCAGCAAACGAACGGAGTGTTAATCATATTTTTTTGACTACATAATATCCGTTTTTTACCGGCCTTCTATTATTCCTCAGCACTATTAGCTTCAAGCTCCTTCATAGAAAGATTAATTCTACCCTGACTATCAATTTCAATAACCTTAACAGTAACCTCATCACCAACAGCCAAAACATCTTCAACTTTTTCTACTCTCTTACTTGAAATTTTAGAAATATGAAGTAAACCTTCTTTACCTCCACCAACATCAACAAAAGCTCCAAATGGCATTAATCTAGTAACTTTTCCATCATAAATTCCATTTACTTCAATATCTTTAGCAATATCTTCAATCATTTTTAATGCTTTTTTACCACTTTCTGTATCTGATGAATATACACATACATATCCATTATCTTCAATATCGATTTTAACACCTGTTTCATCAATAATTTTATTAATCATTTTTCCACCAGGTCCAATTACATCTCTAATTTTATCAACATTAATTGTTGTTGTTAAAATTCTTGGTGCATATTTAGAAATATCTGCTCTTGGTTTGTCAATTTGCTTTAACATAATTTCATCTAAAATATAGTCTCTTGCTACTTTTGTTCTTTCAAAAGCTTGCTCAATTATATCATATGTTAAACCATCAATTTTGATGTCAACTTGGATAGCTGTAATACCATCTTTTGTTCCACCAACTTTGAAGTCCATATCTCCGAAGAAATCTTCAATTCCTTGAATATCTGTAAGCATTACCCATTCATCTGGATTTTCTGGATTTGTAACTAATCCTGTTGAAATACCAGCAACTGGCTTTTTAATTGGAACACCAGCATCCATTAATGCTAAAGTACTTCCACAAATACTTGCTTGTGATGTTGAACCATTTGAAGATAAAACTTCTGAAACAACTCTTATTGCATATGGGAATTCATCATATGATGGAATTACTGGAACTAAAGCTTTTTCTGCAAGGGCACCATGTCCAACTTCTCTTCTTCCAGGTCCACGAGATGTACGAGCCTCACCAACACTGTATGCTGGGAAATTATAATGATGCATATATCTTTTGCTTTCTTCTTCATCAATACCGTCTAAAACTTGTTCTTCACTTTTCATTCCTAAAGTTGCAATTGACATTACTTGAGTTTGTCCTCTTGTAAAAATCGCACTACCATGAACTCTTGGTAAAACACCAACTTCACATGATAATGGTCTAATTTCTGTTAAACTTCTACCATCTGGTCTTTTATGTTCATTGTAAATCATTTCTCTTACACATAATTTTTCTAATTTATGAATACTTTCTAAAATATCTGCTTGCATTTCTTCTAATTTTTCTTCACCATATTTTTCTGTGAAATAATTGATAACATCTTCTGTTAGTTTTTCAATATTTGCATCTCTAACTTCTTTGTCTTGAGCTTGTACATCTTGATACATTCTCTCTTTGAAGTTTGCTTCAACTTCATTATAGATTTCTGGATCAACTGCAAATGATTTATATTCAAATTTTGGTTTACCAATTTCTTCTTTAATCTTAGAAATAAATTCACATATTTTCTTAATTTCAACATGTGCTGTTTTAATAGCTTCAAGCATTGTTGCGTTTGGAATTTCATCAGCTCCAGCTTCAATCATTGTGATTTTTTCCATAGTACCTGCAACTGTTAATGTTAATCTACTATTTTCTCTTTGTTCAGTTGTTGGATTAATTACGATTTGATCATTTACATATCCAACATTAACTGCAGCAGTAGGTCCACCAAATGGTATATCAGAAATTGATAATGCTGCTGAAGCACCTATCATAGCGCATACTTCTGGTGAATTATCTTGGTCAACAGATAAAACTGTTGCAACAACTACAACATCATTTCTGAAATCTTTAGGGAACAATGGTCTTAAAGGTCTGTCTATTGCTCTTGATGTTAAAATTGCTTTATCTGATGGCTTTCCTTCTCTTTTCAAAAATCCACCTGGAATTTTTCCAACTGAATATAATTTTTCTTCATAATCTACTGATAATGGGAAAAAATCAATTCCATCTTTTGGTTCTTTAGAAGCTGTAACATTTACCATTACAACTGTATCTCCATATCTTACCATTACACTTCCATTTGCTAAACCAGCAATTTTTCCTGTTTCAATTGATAGCTTTCTTCCAGCTAATTCTGTTTCATAAACTTTAAACATATATTTAATCTCTCCTTTTTTTATATTTGCAATCTATTTGATAGTGTAACCTCGAAGAAGTGGATTGAGACTTTTGGGGACGGTCTTGATTTGTTTCAATTTTGAGACTTTTAGGGACGGTCTTGATTTGTTTCATTTTTGAAACATTTAGGGACGGACTTATCAATTATGATAATGCCTATATTAATTTTTGATATTTAAGTCCGTCCCTAAATGTTTCAAAAATGAAACAAATCAAGACCGTCCCTAAAAGTCTCAAAATTGAAACAAATCAAGACCGTCCCCAAAAGTCTCAATCCACTTCTTCCAAGCTACTTCTAACAAATAATTGCACAAAATTTTAAACACCTTTAAAATAGACAAAGGACGTTAAGCCAAAGATAAGCAAAACGTCCATTGATTATTATTTTCTTAATCCAAGTTTTTCAACGATATCTCTATATCTTTGAACATCTTTTTTAGCTAAGTAGTTTAATAAGTTTCTTCTTGCACCTACCATTTTTAAAAGACCTCTTCTTGAGTGATTGTCTTTTTTGTGAACTTTAAGATGTTCTGTTAATTCGTTAATTCTTTCTGTTAAAAGAGCTACTTGAACTTCTGGTGAACCAGTATCGTTTTCTTCTCTTTTATAAGTATTAATGATTTCTTGTTTTCTTTCCTTTGTCATTTATAGCACCTCCTATATATTTTAATTTGCCTTAAACTGAGTTATAGCGGTGTTTAACCTATAACCAAGTATAAGGTATGCTTTATCAAGCACAATTATTTTATCACATTTTTTTAGGTTTTGCAAGGGAATCTCCCTATATTTTATGAATTTTTTGGCAAAAAACTATACTAAACATATATTTTTTCAACTTTGATATATAATGTACGAAAAAAGACACCTTCCAAAATCAACTAATACAAGCTAATTTGGAAAGGTGTCATTAAAAACATTCTCTATTTTTCAGTTTTATTTTCTATTTTATCTTCACTTTTATTCTTACCTTTTTTTGAAGGTTCACCAATCAATATTCCTGCTAATAATAATGTAATAATTAATGTTATCATAATTATTTTTCCAGATGGTGTTTGTGTGTTTTTAATAAAGTAACCAATTTTTTTAACAGAAAAAATATTTTTTCCAATAAAATTATCTCTTGTTGTAACTATAACATCTTCATTTTTATTTGCATCACCTTTTGTAATAAAACCATTTTCAGAGATTGAATTTATTCTATGTGTTGCATATGATTTTTCATCAATTTTAAATGCTATTATATCTCCAACCTTCATATCATCATATAGAGCTCTTTTATTTATAAAACAAACACTTCCAGTTTCTATTGCAGGCTCCATTGAACCTGATTCAACAACATATGGTTGAATTCCGAATAAAAACAAACCAATAAATAAAATACCGAATATTATTATAAATGTTGTAATTATGTTTAAAAATATTTTAGTAATTTTCAAAAAAATCTTCATACTATCATCCTATTTTATGTAATGAACCTATATATTATTTTACTTCTGGCCAAACTACTGCTGGTTCTGTACTGTTTAAACCTTCTTTTTGAATTCCATAACCATTTACTGTAACTTCGAATTGTTGATTTTGCATTCCATTTGCTGTATATTCACTTTCTGTTACATCAGCAAATTTAACTTTGCTAAATACTGGTTTTGCAGTTGTTTGGTTTGTTGTTAATGCTGTTAATTTATCTTTATCTGTAGTTGTATCATGTGTAGCATATGCAAATACGTATGTAATATTCTCTGTTTCAGCAGTTAATGTAGTTGGTGTATGAGAAACTTCAATCCATCCTGCATTTATTCCTGCTGTTCCATTTTCATTTACAAATGTAAATAATTGTGTTGGAGCTGCTGTTTGGCTAGAACCTATTTTTACATTTTTTACTGGTACTACAACTTCAGCAAAAGCATATACTTCTCCTGTTCCTAAGTTTGTTACTTGTGGGTCTTTGTTTACTTCTTGATTTGGAACAACTGGAACTTCTGGTTCGATTGTTGGTGGTACATCTGGATTTGTATCTGGATCATATTCTGGATTTGTTATTGGGTTTCCAGGCCAACTTGGTTCATCTACTAAAATCTCAACTTTACCTGTTGTGAATTTATTATGTTTTGTTTGAACATCTGTGAAATACGCTAAAATTCCTCCTATTACTAAAACTAAAGCTAATATTATAGCTGTTACAATTATTCTTTTTTTACTCATTTGTTTTCCTCCTAAAAAATATTTTTTATTTATTTTTGTTTTTCTTTTCCAAAACTAAAGCTACTACTAAACCTATTGCTGCAATTACAAAGATACCTATAGCAATTTTAATTTTAACATCCCCTGTTTGAGGACTTGGAACTTTTGGTTCTTCTTTCTTTGGTACAACCTTATCCTCATATTTAACACCAAATTTCCATTTGATTGATGAACTTAATGCTGCATATTCATTTCCTAATTCTGCAGGCATTGTTACTGTAAATTTAATTTTAGACATTTCATTAGCTTCATATTTACCTAAATCAACCTGATTCAAGCCTAATAAACTACCTTCATATAAAATACCTTTTTCAGAAACAATTCTTAAATTTAATTTCTTCAATAATTCAACTTGTTTTTCATTTGCTCCTTCTAATCCTTCTGTTGAAACATAATATTCTACAGTATTATCTGTTTTATTATTGATTGAAACTTCTTCACTCATTGAATCACCTGGAACTATATGACTTAATGTTCCAAAGAAATTATCAGAAACGCTTAAATAAAAATTAGCATTATTTTCATATTCAATAACAGCATTGATATTTCTTTGTATTTTATCTAATTGATATTCTCCAGCACTTTCAGCATTTATACCATGCCATGGACTTTCTGATTCAAAATTTGGTGTAAAATTAGAAGCTTGAACCGCTTCAGCTGTAATATTTAAATCTATAGTTCTTCCTTGATATTCATTTGAAATATCTACTGGGATTTCAAATGATTTAAAAATATCAACATTTTCACCAGAATTTACAATATTTTTGTAATACCAATAATCACCTTTCTTAATCCAAGCATCAGACATACCTTCAATATTTGCATCTGACAATTTAATTTCAGCATCTTCGCTTAAATACCCTATTTTAGCTCTAATATAACTTGAATCCCCTAAATTTGATATTCTTGGAATAAGAGAAATAATTTGACCTGGAAAAACAATATCTTCACTTTGATTATATAAAGATTCATTACCATTTTCTACTGTATATTCATTTAAACTAATTTTTACTGCACCTGTATTTACTTCATTTGTAACATTTAGAACAGATATATTTGTAAATGCATATATTCCAGAAATCAACATTAATAAAGCACAAATTGCTCCTACTATAAAAAACTTATTACGGGATATTTTAGACACCCCCTTTCACAATAATTTTCAAATAAAAAATCCTCCACTAATATTAGTAGGAGGATACATTTTTTGCTAATTTTCCCTAATTTGTATATTTTCATTATTTTTTTCACGATTTTTCTTTTGTATCTATCCTAAAATTATTTCTCTATACCTATTATAACTATACAAATTTTTTTCGTCAATAGTTTATTGTAAAAATAAAATAGAATATTTTAGAATAATTGGTTATTTTTACGCATTATGTAAAATCTTGCTATTTTCCTCATTATTTTTTATTATTAAAGCCATTTTCTTTAACATTTCACATGCCCCAATTATTTGTTCATCAGTATAATCTTGTAGTAAATTTTTTGTTTCCAAAACTATATTAACATCTTTTCCAAACAATATGTAATCTGCCGAATAGCCACTAATCTCACATAATTTTTTCAATTTATCATACGAAATAGTACTTCTCCCACATTCAACAACTCCCAAAAACTGACCTGTTACACCAAGCTTTTTTGCTAATGCCTCTTTAGTCATTTTCATCTCATTTCTTATTTTTCTAATTCTTTCTCCCATTTCTTTTCTTAATTCAATATCTTTATTCATCTGAATTATTTCCTCCTTTTGTTAACTAAATTATTAACATTTATTATACTATTCGTGTGTTTGACAAAATTTGACATTATATACATTATTTTGTAGAATTTTCAAATTGAATATGTTATTATGAAAATGATTTTAGAAAGGGATGTGGTTTTTATGAGTAATAAAATTATAAGTATATTATTAGTTGAAGATGATAAGCAAGATTGTGCAAAATTTATAAAATATATTAAATCTAGAAATGATATAAAGTTAGTTGGAACAACAGATTCTGATATAGAAGCATTAGAATTAATAAAGAAGACTTTGCCTGATGTTCTAATTCTAGATATTGAATTACATAATGGTTCTGGTAATGCAAATAGTTTTGGTCTTATCGAAAACTTACAAAAAATCAAATTAAATAAAAAGCCAAAAATTATTGTAAATACAATTGTTTCGTCAAATACAGTATATGATTATTTGCATAACAATGGTGTTGATTTGATTTTCTATAAAAAACAGAAAAAATATAGTATTGAGAACATCATTAACACTATAACTTTATTAAGCGGATATAGTGAAGACACTCTATTAACTGGTAATATAGTTATTGAAAATACTGAAGAAAACGAAGAAAAGATTTCTAGTTTAATTAATGATGAATTAAATTTAATAGGCGTTAGTTTGCATATGCAAGGTCGAAAATATTTACATGATGCAATTTATTATTTGATAACAAACGCAAATGCTGGAGAAAAAATAAGTGCTGTTCAATTTTTAGCAAATAAATATAAACGCTCTAATAGCACAATTAGTAGAGATATGCAAAATGCAATTATTCATGCTTGGAGAGTTTCATGTTTGGAAGATTTAGAAACTTATTATACTGCAAAGATTAATTACGAGACTGGTGTTCCTACTCCTACTGAGTTTATTTATTATTATTGTGATAAGATTAGGAAGATGCTGAAATAATTTCGGTTAGTTTTAGCTGATTTTTTGTACTTAGTTCGTTTAAGTAGGATTTTGCTTAATTCTATTTTCAAATTAATATGAATTTAATATTTTAATACAAGCTTTATTTGGAAGCTTGTATTTTTTTGTCTTTTTTGTTTTTAGATAGTTATTTTTTAATTAGTTTTCTTATTTTTTTCAATTTTTTCTTTTTTTATTTAATATTCGATACTTTTTGTCATATTTTGTCACGTTTTATTACATTTTTGTATTTTGTTTACAGGTTTTGTATCCCTTTAATTCAGCTGGTTTTGGGGTGTTGGTTGGTATCCTTTATTTAAGCACTGAATCGGTGCAAATACATAATAAAGGAGTGAGTTATATGTCTTGGGAAGAATATTTAGAATGGCTTCGTAGACTCATCGGAATTAATTAATCCAACTCACCAATAGTAAAATCAACAGTCATTTTTTATAAAAAGTGACTGTTGATTCTTTTATGAATATGTATTATACTTATATAAACACTAACACAAGGAGAAATATAATGTCTATAGCAATCAATAATATAATTAAGTTTTTAGGGTTAAACATTTGTATTGGTTTCTCATTCTTTAAACTTGAAAACTATTCACACTCAAATAAAAAATACATAGTTACTATTGTTCTAACCTCAATATTATTAGCAACATTTCAAGGGTTATTACAATTATTCACTCCTCTAGGACTTCGTATTTTCTTAATTTACTTTACTTATGCAATAATACTCTGTAAAATATATGATATTTCCCTTTGGAATACAATTATAAAATTAATAATTTCAATTGCGTTAAGCTATATTGCATTTATTATTTCAATATCATTTATAACACTACTTATAAAACTTACTACATTACATATCCTTAAAAATGATATATTAGCATTAACCCTTTCAGCAGTTTTAGGTAATATTTTTATTTACTATTTTTTCAAAATTAAACGATTTAAAAAGGGAATACCTTTTCTAAACAACTACAAATCTAACGACTATATAGACATTTTTGTTTTATCAGTAAATATAATAATCATTTTTATGTACTTCCTGTTAAACGAGATGCATCACCTATCCTTTTTATATTTTATGGTTGGTTTTGTTTTATTCGCATTGATAATGCTACTCATACTTCAAAAATCCTTCATCCTCTACCAAAAGCAAAAACTACAAACCAAAACCCTAAAAGAATACGAACACGAACTACAAGAAACAAAACAAAAATTATCAACAGCAATTTCTGAAAAGGCCAACCTAGTAAAATCAAATCACGAGTTTTATCACAGACAAAAAGCTATAGAAAGAAAACTTGATTTGTTACTACTCAAAACAACTAACAACTCTAACGTAGAATTCGGAGAAGATTACGGAGATATTCTTGAAAGATTAAAACAATTATCAAAAGAATATGATGCAAAAACTCAAATAATACCTAAATTACCCAAAACAAACATTACCGAAATTGATGATATGCTTTCATATATGCAATCTGAATGTCTTGCAAATAATATAGAATTTATTTTGAAAATCGAGTGCGATATTAATTATCTTTTAGATAAATTTATAAATAAAAACGACTTAGAAACTTTACTTGGTGATTTTATTAGAAATGCTATTATTGCTATTAATCATTCTAACAATGATTTTAGAAGCATTATGGTTATATTTGGAATAAAGGATGATATTTATGAATTATGTATTTTAGATAGTGGTATTCCATTTGAAATTACTACTTTAGTAAATCTAGGATTAGCTCCCGCTTCTACACATCTTGATGAAGGCGGTACAGGTATTGGTTTTATTACAACTTTTGAAACTTTAAATAAATATAGCACAAGTATTATAATTAATGAATTACTTGATAACAATTATTCTAAATCAATCGAGATAAAATTTGACAAAAGTCTTAATTATACTGTAATTTCAAATAGAATAGATGAAATTGAAAAGTGTAATAATGAAAAAAGAAAAATTATTTTAAAAAGTGACACAGCAAAATGTTGAAAAATACTTTAATTGAACACATTAAAACATATTAAAACAAATTCAAATAAATTCAAGCAAAATCAGAAAAGACTTCTGAATATTCAGAAGTCTTATAGTTTTTGCATCTTTTCACCAGCATACTTATTAATTAAAATACTTTATAATAAAACTTGTTTGCCCTTTTTCAGATACAACATCAATTTTTCCATTATCTTTCTCAATAATAGCCTTTGATAATGTAAGCCCTATTCCAACACTATTTTCAGTAGCATTTTCCCCTTTATAAAACCTTTCAAATAAGTGTTTTAAATCTTTTTTAGAGATTGTTTCTCCAACATTTTTTATAGCAATTTTTGTATAAATCTTATTACTTTCAAATAACACACATACTTCCGAATTTTCATCAGAATGTTCTATTGCATTTTTCAAGATATTACCAATAGCTTCTACTTGCCATTTATAATCACAATAAATCTTTTCCTCAACATTTCCTATAACTTTTATTTCTACATTTTTCAAATCAGCAAGTGCAGATACATTTTCAATTGCACAATTAATTATATCATTTATATATACTTCTTTATCATTGTATTTTATCGTATTAACATCAAATTTAGATAATTTTAAAATAGATTCAATCAAAAATTTCAAATTATATGTTTGGCGTTTTATTTTTCTTAATAAAGCTTTTCTATCTGTTTCCTCCAAATTCTGATTATCTATTATGTTATCTAAATTTATCATTATTGCTGTTAAAGGCGTTTTTAATTGATGTGAAATATCTTCCAAAGATTTTTTTAATTCTAATTTATCATTAACCGAATTATCTGTTTCTTCTCTTAATAACAATGTTGTCTTATATATTTCACTTTTTAGAATTGATAACTCATCTTCACTACATTCATCAATTTTAAGTTCATAATTTCTGTTGTTTATTTGATTTATTAATTTGGTTATTTCATTAATATCTTTATTTTTTTTATGGTTAAATCTTAAATATTCCGCATTTATAAGCATAACAATAATAGTTACTATTAGTACTTCTATAACAATATATTTAATCTTTAATTCCTTATTTTTCAATATTATAGATTCTTTATTAATATTATATCCATAGTCTCTAAAATAATCTTTGCTTGAATTTTCAGCATTAACTATATCTGCAATTTCATTTTCTGAAAGCTCTGGACATTTTTGTTTTACTTCATTTATAATTGCATTTACTTTTGTATTGTAATTTTTCTGATAAGAATTATATTCTAATATATTTATAACAGAAAACACAATCATCAACACTATAGATATAATTAATGTTTTTATTATCGTTTTCTTTAATTCAACTTTATTTTTCATCTATTCTATACCCTAATCCCTTTACAGTTGTTATAATATCTTCTTCTAATTTATCCTTAATTCTTTTTATATAAACAGTTACTGTATGATCATCTACAAAATTTCCTGTCCAGTCTAGAATTTTATCTAAAATTGTATCTCTTTTAACTATCTTGTTTTTATTATATAGTAATAATGATAGAATTTTTAATTCTAATGCTGTAAATTCAATTTTTTCACCATTTTTTGTCACTTTCATTTCATCTAAATCAAACACAATATTTTTTATCTTAATTACAGATTCTTTTTTATTTCGTAATAAAATCCTTTTCATTCTTGCTAATAATTCTTTTGTTGAAAATGGTTTAGTTATATAGTCATCTGCTCCCAAATCTAAGCCCTTTACTATGTCATTTTCATCATCTTGTGCTGTAAGAAAAATAGTTGGTATTTCCTTTTGCTTTATTACATTTTTAAATAAATCAAAACCATTTCCATCAGGTAATGAAACATCTAAAACTATAATATCTGGTAAATATGTTTTTAAATATTCTTCAGCATCTTTTACTGTTTTTTTATACTCTAAATTATAATTATTCTCTTTAAAAGAAATCTGTAATCCATTTATAATTGAATCATTGTCCTCTATTAATAATATATCCATTTAATCACCTTTTCTATTATAACATAATAAGAGGGAATTGTCCCTCTTATTTTAAATATTTTCTTTACGAATTGTTTCAATTATGTTTTGTTTTTGTATTTTATTAATTGAATATTTCATTATTACACATACCATAACTAATACAAACACAGTTGATATTATAATTGGTATTGTTGGAATGCTATATCCGAAATCCCATCTCTTTGAGAATACTGTATATACTAAATAACTTCCACCTAAACCTAGAATTATTCCAACAAATAAACTTTTCATTGAGTAGAATAAAGATTCCAAATTAATCATATTATTGAACTCTTTTTTAGTCATTCCAATAGATTTTAACATTGCAAATTCTTTTTTACGTAATTCCATATTTGAAGTTATTGTATTAAATATAGCTGTTACTCCTATAAATGTGATTACTGTTATAAATCCATATACAAATATTGAGAATATTAACAATAATGATTTCATTGCATTTGCTTGTTGTTCTATATTGAATACATATAAGCTAGGATATTTCTTTTCTATAGTAGCTGTTAGATTCTCTGAATTAGCAGAATTGTAATAAATGCTACTCAATTGTATATCATCTTTAAAATAATCTTTGTTAACAACTAAGCTTAGGTAATCTGCATATCCTTGTTCATTTCCTAAAGGTGCTATATCTGTAATTCCACCAATTTCATAATTTAATTCTTTATTACTTCCTATATTTGTTAATAATATTTTGTCTCCTTCTTTATAATTAACTATTTCAACATATTTCTTTTTATTAGAAACATTTTTGTCTAATGTTTTATTAACAACTATTACTTTATCTTTTATTTTGTCATAATCTTTGTTTATTTTTTTAGCATAATGTTTAAAATATTCATTATCAAAAATCAATAATTGTACTGATATTCCTTTTGTTACTGATTTATTATCTGAAATCTCAGAATAGTCTTCAATAATATTTTGATAAATAACATGAGATGTATCTGTAATTGTATACATATTGTTATATTCTTTTTCTTTCAAAGAATATTGCATATATGAATTATCTAAGTTTTTTAATTCATTTACTTTATTTTCGTCATTAAATATTTCTTCTTTATTTGTTGAAGATGAAACTACAACATTATAATCTAAATCAATATATCTTTCTTTTAAAATTTTCATTCCATAGCTTACCAATGAAGATACTGTTATAAATATACATATACTTACTGTTAATGATACAACTGTAACTCTATATTTTTTCTTGTTTCTTTTTAAGTTTTTATATGCTAATACTCCACCTATTTTAAATATTCCTCTTATTATACCAGGAACCTTTAATTTTGTCTTTTTAGAGCTTAAATTATCTGAATTTCTTATATTTTGAAGTGGACTTACTTTACTAGCTCTTTTTGCGCACTTTATAATTGACCAATAAATCATAACAATACCAACAATAGCTGCTAAAACGACTGGAATTAAAGAAAATTCATAGTAAATTTTAAAACCTTCTTCTATAATTCCTCCATTTTTAGCCACTGCATTAATAACTTGAACTAATAACCATGTTACAAATGTTCCTAAAATAGCACCAGTTGGTATTCCAATAATTCCCATACATGTACCTTCATGCATAACCATTTTTCTTAGTTGTTTTTTTGTTGTTCCCACAGATGCAAGCATTCCATACATTTTTGTTTTTTCTGTTGTTGATATAGCAAATGAATTTCTTATAGAAAATACTGATGTTATTAAAATGATAAAAATAACAATTACCACCATTCCAATTAATACTTTCATTATACTATCAGAAAAAGCAAAAACTTCCCATTCAAGCAAACTTTTATTAATACTAAGGAATTTATATTTTGGACTTGTTTCTTTTTTATAATCTGTTGTTCCTAATAATTCATTAATATCTTCTTTATAATTTCCAGGATTTTTTAATGTTAAATAAGCATCTATTTTTTCAGTTTTTACATCTGTTGTAACAGCATTTCTTGAAAATTGATTCAAAGCTCCAACTATTGTAAATTCATATTCTTTTCCATTAATAATTCTTGTATTTTCTGGTTCATATTCAAATGCAACCTCATTTTCATTATCTATTAAATCCCCAGATACAAAATTAATTTTATCTCCTAATTTTAAATTTAAACTTTTTAAATAATAAGAGCTAATAGCTATTTCCTTACCATTTTCAGGAAATCTTCCTTCAGTTATATTATATTTTAAATAATCTGCAGTTTCTTTGCTCATAGAGTATGTGTGTAATTGTTGAAACCTATCATTTTCTAAAGTAATAACTGCATTTCCTAAATCATACATTGTTTCAATATGAGAAAAATCTTTATTATTTTTTACATTATTAACTTCGCTTTCACTGATATCTGACAATTGCACATGATAATATCCATTGCTTTGTATTTCACTTTCTATAAGTGTTTTACGCATTGAAAAAAACATTCCTCCAACAACTGTTATAAGAGTAATTGCTAGTATAATTCCAATAAGTGTTCCTATTGTTCTTTTTTTATTTAATTTTAAATCTTTTATAGTTAATCTTTTTAATATATTCATTATATTAGTCCTCCCTAACTATATGACCATCTTCTATTTCTATAATTCGGTCTGCTATTTTTGCTATTTCCATATTGTGTGTAATCATTATTATTGTTTGTTTATATTGTTTATTTGCTTTTCTTAGTAAACTTATTATTTCATCACTTGATTTAGAATCCAAATTTCCTGTTGGTTCATCAGCAAGCACGATTGCTGGCTTTGTAATTAAAGCTCTACCTATTGATATTCTTTGTTGTTGTCCTCCTGAAAGTTCATTTGGTAAATGTTTTCTTCTTTTTTCCATTCCTAGAACTTCTAATAATTCATCAACATCTTTTTTATTTACTTTTCTGTTATCTAATTCTAATGGTAAAGTTATATTCTCTTCTGCATTTAATATTGGTATTAAATTATAGAATTGATATATTAAACCTACCTGTCTTCTTCTGAAAATTGCTAAATTATCATCATTTAATTTATATATGTCTTTCCCATCTACATATACAGTTCCTGATGTTGGCTTATCAACTCCTCCTAATAAATGTAATAATGTAGATTTTCCTGAACCTGAAGCACCTACTATTGCAACAAATTCACCTTTGTTTACAGAGAATGAAACATTGTCTAATGCAACCACCTTATTGTTTTTATCTCCGTATATTTTACTTAAATTTTCAACTTTTAAAATTTCCATTTTGTTCCTCCTTGTTTTTCATTTGAGTATAGTATAACAGTGGTAAGTTACTTTAAAGTTACTTTTTGTAACTTTTTTAATTTTTTTATTTTTTGAAAAAAGCGTCAGTTAACATTGAGAGATTATATATTTATAAATAAGCTTCATTAATATGCACTAATATATGTAAAAAAACAACTTTCAAAGTATTTCAATCGAAATAAAAAAAACGTCTAGAACCTAGACGTTATATGGTGGCTCGAAGTGGAATCGAACCACTGACACGGGGATTTTCAGTCCCCTGCTCTACCAACTGAGCTATCGAGCCTTATATTATTTACAATAAAAAATGGAACTTAATCGTTCCTATAATAAAAAAATGGCGACCTGGAACGGGCTCGAACCGTCGACCTCTAGCGTGACAGGCTAGCGTTCTAACCAACT
>CAMEHU010000021.1 GCA_945917765.1 uncultured Lachnospiraceae bacterium
CAGTGGTGTGAGAGGACACTGAATAAAATAATTATTCAGTTCCTACTCGATTTTAGCAATATAATATAAACGTAAAAGGAGGAAATGATATGTTATATTTTGATACTCATGCTCATTATGATTGGAAAGAATTTGATGAAGATAGAAGTGAACTATTTAATAAATTTAAAGAAAGCTTATGTGGAATTGTTAATATAGGTATAAATATAGAATCAGCGAAAAAAGTGAAAGAATATTCAAACGAATATCAATACATGTATTACTCAATTGGGATACATCCTATGGAAGTTGAAAAAGAGATTTCATTAAGTCAAATAGAAAAAATATTTGAAGATGAATTAAAAAATAAAGATTCAAAATTGGTTGCAATTGGAGAAACTGGATTAGATTATCATTTTAATTATCCAGTGGAATTGCAGAAAAAATACTTTATAGAACAAATAAGATTAGCAAATAAATACGAATTACCTATAATAATACATTCAAGAGAATCACAAGAAGATGTTGAAAAAATTCTAAGAGAGAATGTGGTAAAAAAAGCAGGAATAATGCATTGCTATTCTGGAACTCCAGAAATGTCAAAGAAATTTGTTGAAATGGGTTATTATTTAGGAGTAGGAGGTCCTGTTACAAGGTATAAAGATGTGCAGGAAACTGTTAGGATTACACCTATAGATAGAATTGTTATAGAAACAGATAGTCCTGTATTGCCACCAGAACCTTTTGAAAAACACTCAAGGAATAATTCATTGTATTTAGATTATATTGTGAAGAAAATCGCAGAAATCAAAGGAGTAACAGAGGAAGAAGTTATAAAAAAGACTACAGACAATGCGTATAAAGTATATGGAATTAATAAATGAAATATTTAATAGAAATGAGGTAATTGAATGGTTGATTTAAAGAAACTGCAAAAAGAAATATATCAAAATAAAGTGGATAAAGGATTTAATGTAACGGATGTTAATAAAGAATTTTGCTTAACATATGGAGAGGTAGCAGAAGCATATGAAGCTTGGAGAAAAAAGAAAGATGATTTAGGTGAAGAACTAGCTGATATTGCCATATATTTATTGGGATTATCAGAAATATTAGGGATAGATTTAGAAGACGAGATACAGAAAAAAGTTTACAAAAATTCTAAAAGAGAATATAAAATGATTGATGGTGTAAATACTAGAGTTAAGGAATTTGAAGAAGAAACAGAAAGATAATTACGTAAACAAATAACAATTATAGCGTTGTTCGCTATATTTTGATATTATGAGCAAGACAAATTACAAGTTGTCGAGATATTTACAAGATTTTGGTATTGTAAACAAACTTGTAACAAGTAATAATTTCAAAATTGTTTCAAAAATCATTCATTGACATTTTTTAATAATCTATATATCATCAATGCACCTCAAAGATATATTAACATTTTACAAAATATATATTTGAGATTTTTACGAAAGGAGAACTATTGCTATGAATTTTATACCTTACAAAGTAAATGAGGTTTTATTCCCTCTTTTGAGGGAGTTTTATTATTTTTAGAGAAATATCCAGCTATGCTGAGGAAAATAGAAAACTTATAGTTTAATTGATAAAAAACAGCGTGCCAATATCATTATTTTTTTCCACAGAAATCATTTAAACAAATACACCTTTTGCTTCAACAAGTATTTAATAATATATCTAAAAGTATAAACAGGTGATTCATTATTAAAACCAATAATTGTTAATAATAATACTGGAAATGAAAAGCTTGAAAATACAAATATTTTTATTGATAGATTCATATTAATATTTTTTAATATAAAATAAATTATAATATTCCAAATCAAATTAAAAATTGCGGTAGGGTAATCAATAATACCCATTATTTTATTTTTAAATTTATAGTTTTTTGGTATAATGAAATTCATAAAACGCACTCCTTTCACATTACTTGTGCCAATTTTTTCTAATGTTAATAAATTTATTTTATTAAATATTTCATAGAATTAATATTTGTAGAAAATTCTGTTGAAATTCCCCCGATTAATTCTCTAATATATGTACTAGCTTTTGTTAAAGCATAAATTGAGCCAATGGTAATAACCTTTGAAAATAAGTCGCCAGAAGATAGATTAATTGAAAAGATAACTAGCATAATTAATGCAACAAATGATTGTAATAATAGCAAAGATAAGACACATTTAAACCAAGACTTGAAAAACCAGCTGGTTGAAGAATTTATCAATGTTATAATTGCAAAAGGAGTTATTAAAACAAAAACTTTTAGTATTACATATCTTAAGGAGTATGTAAAAAGTAAATTTAATAAATTAAATGAAATAAAACCTTTTAATAATCCATCAAGTGAGAAAATATTCAAAGTGTTTTCTGTTGATACCATACTATTTATTTTTAGAATTAATTCAGAAAAACTAATATTACAATTAAATAGATTTTCTCCAACTTCTCTGATTGCAAGGGAAATTATTGAATTAATGTTTAAGAATTGCTCCATTAAAAAATATGAAAAGTTTGATAATATCGCATATAAAAATAATTTAAAAATAAATTGAAAAGGTTGCTCTGTTTGTGCTGATATATAATGAGAACAGGCATATCTAATTATATAGTATAGTGCAAAACCTATTAATAAAGAATTAGATATTAATAGCAGACCTGATGTTGTTGGTGTTCCAAATATTGAGTTTATAAATTTATCTTTTAAAATATCTGATTTTATAAAAACAATATCATCTAAAATTGAGTAAAGGTTATTATCGACAGATGAAAAAAGAGATGAAAATATATTGTTTATTGTTTCAATTATTGTGTGTGTAATAGAGGCTTGAGTTTCTGGCATGTTGACTCCTTTCTGAAAAAATGAATATTAATTTTAAAATTAATTGTGAAATATAAAAAAGACGAAAAATGATAAGAAATATATGTAAAATAGTATATAAAATTATTAAAGTTTATGCACTTGTTAATAAGTTTTGTATTGTTGATAAAAGCAAATCTAAAACAAGAATTAATGCGTATGAAATTAATGCTGTACGAATTAGTTTTTTTCCAACTCTCATTCTTTCATCATCACCAAAACTAAATTTTTTCATAAAAACTCCTGCACAGACAGCAACTGCTGCAGCTGGTGTTGATAGGCTAACTAGCCAAGATTCTATTTTTTGAAATGCTGAATTAAGAGTTGTAATAAGCTTTGGATATGCCGCAAAAGAGAAATTTGAAAAAATAAAAATAAATATTATTGATAAAACAAATATAATTGCAATATGGTTAATGTTAAAAAATTTTTTTAAAGATTTCATGTTATCAGTCCTTATATAATATATTTAGGTTTTTAAATTGGATGTGCCTATAAACCTTTAAAAATAAATATATATTTTAAATATATAAATCATCATTCTTAAAAAAAGGAATTAATTCCAGTTTTTGAGGGGGAATAATAGAGGTTCCAGTTGATAAAAACGCAAGGCAGTTAAAGGTTTCAAGATTTTGAGTAAAGAAATTTGTATCATAAATAAAATCATGTTGAATTACAGAGTTAACACTTTCAGTAATGCTTGAATTTTTTGAGTTTAAAGATTTGGTAAAATAATTATAAACAGTTTCCTTGGCATTTTCTGATACGCTTCTTGAGATTTTTTCTTTGTCTTCTTTACCAATTTGCTTTTGAGCTTCTTCAATTGTGAATGCATCGTCTGTTCTAAGCCAGATTTTATTAATTAAATTTTGAATTATAACTTTTACAGTTGATTCGTTATTTAAAGTTTTTAGTAAAGATGTATAGCTTTGTGTTGCAACAATGTTAATACATTTTGCTTCTCTACTTTGGGCGAAAAAGTCTGCATCTGTAGCTGTAACGTATTCGTGATATTCATCAGAAATAAATGCAACAGTTCGACGTACTTGATTTTTAGCTAATCGTGATAATACTTCTGTTTGAAAATCAAGTTTTAAATATGCTGCGATTATTTTTGATAAATTTTTATATTCGGAAATATTAAGATTTAATACAACAATTTTTCCTTGCTCTAAAATATCTGATAAACCATAAAAATTTTCTTCGCTTTTTTCGGGATTAAAAGTATGTAATACTTCGTAGTCTGAAATAAAACAATTTGTAATTCTTGTAATTTCTGATTTTAATATAGAAGAAGTTCGTTGATCTAATTTTAGAAATTCGTTTTCAAAAAAAGTAATAGCAGTTAATAAATTATAGCAGTCTTCTTCATTAAATTCATTTTTAAAAAATTTATATTTTAAAACTTCTATTTTTGAATAATAATAATCAGAATCTGTGATTAATTTGTGTATTTCTGAAAAATTAACATAGTTATCATTATATAACCTACACAGTTTTATTGCCTGCTCTAATATTTGCTCAGCTTTATCAAGCCAATATGATTCTGAATTATTTTCTGAAAATAATAGTAAAATTGTTTTTAATCTATTTGCTAAAATTGATGGCTTTAAGTTAGGTTTGTTTAGAGGATTGTATTTATACTTTCCTCCAAGCTCAATTATAATTAAATCATCTTGCCTGTTAAATTGATTGCAAAATTCTTGCACTTGATATTGATAATTTCCTTTTACATCTAAAATTAACATACCTATTTTCTTGCTGTCGTCAGTGCTATTAAAATAAATTAATTGCTTTGTAAACGGGTACATTGCACTACTTGTTTTACCTGAGCCAATTGTGCCTGTGATAATCATGTTTTGATATAATCCTTTTTCTTGAATGAAAATTGTTTCGTTTTTTTCATTTTTTCCAATAAGTAGTTTTAAATCATTATTTTCTAATGAATGCTTTGGTTCAATTTTTTTTGTGTGAATCTTTTTGATAACTAAATTTGAATAAATAGTATTAGATATTAAAATTAAATTAAATAAATTGGATATAATAAAAATGATTTTTATAAAAAGCCATAGCTCTGGTTGTTTTTCGTTGATATCATATGAAAAAAATCCGTAGCTAATATAAACATTTTTTAAATGGTATAGTGGGGAAAAAATGAAAAATCCAATTATAAAAAATAATAATATAAATGTTAAAATAAAGATAATTCTTTTTTTCATAATGCTCCTTTGAATGTAGATTTTTAAATATTTTTGTTTAATAATAAATTATAGTTTAAAATAATAAAAATTATTAGATAATAGTAGATATTAATAAATATTATTTATAAATTTTTATTCTTTAAATTTTAAGGTTAATTTAGAACCTTGCTTGTTATGTAATATTTTTATATCTATAAAAGTGTAAATAACATAGAAGTTTAAAAATAAATTTAAGAAAAATAGTATAAAAAATAAATCAATTGTTTTCATATAAACTCCTTAATAATTAATGTGTTGAAAAATGCATAAAAGCTAGTTGTGAAGGTAAAACGAGCCAGACTTGTTTTAGTGATATAAAAAGGTAAATTGAATAAGACTTGGTTTGTTAATATAAAAAATGAAAAAAACTATACTTTTTTTAAGATTTGTGGTAAAATAAATATTAGTATTATAAAAAAGGAAGGGGAATAACATGGAAATCACAAAAAATATAAAAATTGGTGAGTTATTAGAAATGGCTCCAGAAAAAGCAGAATTATTATTAGAAGCAGGAATGCACTGCTTAGGATGTCCTGCATCACAAGCTGAAACTTTAGAAGAAGCATGTGAAGTACACGGAATAAATGTTGATGAATTAGTTGAAAGATTAAATGCGTAGAAAATAATTTTTACAGATAATAAAATCAACTGTAGATAATATAACACAGATAATTCGATTTGTCACTAAAAATCGTTCGTCAAATTTCGACAAAAAATGTGTGAAATGTAAAAATGTAAGAAACATAAAAATACCTAATAGAATTTTAATATAATTCTATTAGGTATTTTTAAACTTGTTTTATGTAATATATTCAATAGCCTTTTATTTTGAATTTATAAATATATCTCTAATGAATTTTCCAGAATCGGTTAAATAATTATTAATATTTTCAGAAGGATTATATTCAGGTAACAAAATTGCAGACCCTTCATTCTTATTAGATAAAGACCAGTATAACCAGCTGATTTTTTTATCATTTAAATAATTAATCCATGCAGTAAATTCATCAAAATATCTTGCTCCATCGCCACTTGCATCAGTTAATCCACATTCAGATACAAAAACAGGAATATTATTATTTAAGCAATAGTCAATTTTGTCTCTTAGCTCTTGCTTATGTGATCCTGAATAAAAATGCAATGTATATACAACATTATCAAAATTTAATGGAGCGCTTACACAGTCAGCTATTCCTTTAGACCAATCAGCAGTTCCAACAATTATTAAAGATTTTTCAGAGTTTTTTCGAATAATTGGGATGACCTCTTCAGCATAAGGTTTTATATCTTTAAGCCAAGTAACATCAGCACCATTAGGTTCGTTGCAAATTTCATATATAACATTAGGATTATTTGAATATTTGTTAGAAATATAATCAAAAAAAGCCTTTGATTGTTCTTTATATTTTTGAGGATTATTATCTGAAAGTATGTGCCAATCAATAATAACATACATATCTAAATCGATTGCCATATCTATAATATTACATACTTTCTGTTTTGTTTGGTCTTGGCTAAAAATGTATCCTGTATTATTTGAATCAGTGTACATTGCTATTCTAAAAATATTTGTATTCCAATCATTTTTTAAAGTTTTAAGATTTTCATATGTAATTAAGTTAGAAAACCATTCTATTCCGTGACTACTAACGCCTCGTAATTGCACAGTTTCACCTTTTTCGTTTACTAAAATGGTGTTGCTAGTGTGTAACCAGCCGTTATAGGTAACACTATTTTTATCAACATTTTCAGTAGTGTTAGTAGAAGGTGTATCTAAATTTTGAACAGAATCATCAGATGTAGATTGATTTTCTGTATTATTTAAATCAGTTACATTTTGCAGATTATTATCTTCAGTATTAGTCATATTAACATCATTAGAATTATCAGTATTTGTACTTTCTATATTAGTAGAAGAAGTATTATTAGACCTATTAAGTTCGCCATTATTATGCGTAGTATGATTAAAAATTTCAGGTTTATTTATGCAAAATATCAATAATATACTAATTAAAAAAACAGTAATAATAGCTAATATAAATTTATATATATTTTTCATTAATTAATCTCCTAAAATTTTATTTAATTCATCTGTTGTTTGAGCTAAATCTTTTCCATTCTCAATTTTATAAACATGTATATGAGGATATTTTTCTTTTAACTCATCAGCCATTTTTAAATATTCACGTTGTTGTAAAACACTATTCTCACCACTAAATTTAGCGTAGGCAGGTTCAACCTTGCCTTCTCTTTTTAATCTTTCTTCATATAAATTTTCATTTTCTAAATAAAGAGTGAAATAATAAATATCAAAATCTAGTTTGCTAAATTTATCAACTAAATCATTATATACTTCAGTAAAAGAATAATCTTTTTTACCTAATCTACAATAATTTTCTTCAGAGAAGAATGTTCTATCAAATAATAAATTGATATCTAAATTTTCCATGTTTTTCATATAATCTAATAAATCGTAATACATTTTTTTGCTTTTTTCTAAACCTGTGATACTTGAATCACTTACACCACTTAATCTATACAGATTGGTGTGCTTAACAGTATTTCTTAAATAATCTGTTATAGTTGTTTTACCAGCACCTTGTGCGCCTTCAACAATTATAATTTTAGATTTTGACATATTCATCAATTCCTTTCTATTGCTGTTATTTTTTACTTTTCATTTGTATAGTATATCTATCTTTTTTATTTTATCTTTTGTGGTTGCGTTTTGATATTTTATATTTCTATTTTACTTTAACATTAAATAATATGAATTTCAACAATTTTTTTATAATATGAATATTAGATTGTTACTATTTAATATCTTTGAATAAAATAAACCGCCCAAACGCTTGAATTACATAGCTTTTGGAAATATAAAAACAGTAAAAAACACTATTAAAAAATTCAATAATATTAATATAAAAATAAGATAAAAAAAAAAAAACTAAAAAAATTTAAAAAAAATTATAATAAAGTATTGACAAATTTAAACAAATATATTAGAATAAGAACTGCGTTAACCGATAGCGAGTTGATGCGATGTGCAACAGCACTAACTTGGGTCATTAGCTCAGGTGGTAGAGCACTTGACTTTTAATCAAGTTGTCCGCGGTTCGAATCCGCGATGGCTCACCAAGGTCTAGGATTTAAGGAAAACTTAAATCCTAGAAACTTATATTTTTAATATGGCCCGTTGGTCAAGCGGTTAAGACATCGCCCTTTCACGGCGGAGACATGGGTTCGATTCCCGTACGGGTCACCAAATATTGCCACTTTAGCTCAGTTGGCCAGAGCACCGCACTTGTAATGCGGGGGTCCTCAGTTCGAATCTGAGAAGTGGCTCCATTATAAAGGTCAGTAGTTTTGATTAAATCTTAATTACTGGCTTTTTTTTACGAATTAAGTACACTTATGTAAACACTCGCTTTTTAGAACAATAATTATTAGTTTTATAAATAATTGATATATCATAAAATATAGTATATGATAATGTTAGTATATAAATGTAAAATAGTTTATAAAAGTTAGCCAAAAGGAGGAAAAAATGAACAAAGATAAAGTAATAATAGTAACAGGCGGATCAAGAGGAATTGGAGAAAACATAGTAAGAGGCTTAGCTACAGAAGGATATAAAATAATATTAAATTACAACAAATCCGAAGAACAAGCAAAAAAAATCAAACAAGATTTATCAGAGCAAAATATACAAATAGATATTTTTAAAGCAGATGTTACAAAAAGAGAAGAAGTAAAATCATTAATTAAATTCTGCATAGAAAAATATGGAAAAATTGATGTACTAATAAATAATGCAGGCATATCTCAAATAAAATTATTCACAGACATAACAGATGATGACTGGGAAAACATGATAAAAACAAATCTAACATCATGTTTTTATACAACACAAGAAGCAGTAAAAAATATGATTAGTAATCAAAATGGTTGTATAATAAATATATCTTCAATCTGGGGGAATATAGGTGCATCATGTGAAGTTCATTACTCAGCAGCAAAATCAGGATTAAATGGAATGACAAAAGCATTAGCAAAAGAACTTGGCCCATCAAACATTAGAGTTAATTGTATTGCACCTGGAATAATAAAAACAGATATGAATTCTGAATTATCTGAAGAAGATATACAAAATATAACAGAAGAAATTCCATTACAAAAAATAGGTTATCCACAATCTATCACAAAATGTGTAAAATGGTTGATAGAAGATGATTATACAACAGGTCAAATTATTTCTGTTAATGGCGGATGGTCAATTTAAAATAATTCAAATAAAAATGGTTTAAAGAATGAAGACTTTAAACCATTTTATTATTTTATTATTTATTATTATCATTACTATTTGATAAATTTCTCTTATAATTTCCAGAAATTAATTTAGGAACATATGAGAAAAGTTTGCAAACAGTTTCTTTTATTTTTTGTGTCCAGTAATTAAATCCTGTAGGTGCAACAACTAGTGCTGTTTCAGTTTGTTTATTAACTGGATTTATAATATTGCATGAATTATTCCCATTTAAACTACTATTAGCTTGAGGAATTTCAAATGCTTGAATAACATTTTCATTATTGTTTACTTTTTTATCACTAATATCAAAATTAGCTAATCCTGTTCTTGCAACACCATTAATATTAGTGTTTCCAAAAGATGTTTGAATAACTTTAAAACAATCATTTTCAGCAGGAGTATTTATTTTAACATTTGAATGTACTGGTTCAGTATTTGCAAAATTAAAAACATTTTCAGCTTTGCTTGAAATAACAGTATCAACACTATTTGGTGATGAATTAGCAACATCTTCAATTACTCCAGAAGTGTTTTCATCTTTTTTTCCAAATGTTTTTCCAAGGAATACTAAATTTTTAGTATTTTCATTTGGATTTACTGTAGAAGCTTGTTTTTCAATATCAAAAATATAATTTTTTCCAAAATTATTATCCCATTCATTATTTTGATTTTTAAAACAGAAATTTATAGTATCTTCACCAAGCAAATCAAGTTCTGCTTGATATCCTAAATCTGTTTTAGCCATCTCAATTTCATTAACATTATTCCAATTACTTCCATATCCATAATGAAGAAATACTTTGTCATTATTTCCTTGATAAAATTTACCAGTGTAAGAAACTTTAACTTTAGTATTTTCAATAAGTTTATCTGTATTAAAATAAATATCTTTAACTAATTCCATAAAATCTCTCCCTTTATTTTGTCTTTTGATTAACAACATTATATTATTAATATATTTTTTATTCAAGTATTTTCTGCAATTTTTTTGAAAAATTTGTGGAAAAAAATTTATACGAAAAATGAAATTATGTTGATTAAAGGGTTGACTTTTGGTAATAAAAAGATGTATAATAATCAATGTCTAAATAAAATATGGGTGATTAGCTCAGTTGGTAGAGCAGCTGACTCTTAATCAGAAGGTCCGGGGTTCGAGACCCCGATTGCCCACCAAAATCTAGTAAAGTTTTTTTACTAGATTTTTTTTGCTTTTATTGCCAACTAATATACATAATATCTTGCGCATAAAGCAAAAATATGTTATAATAACAAATATTAAAAGGAGGGGAAATAAATGATAAAAATTTATAACACAGAAGTAAAAACAAATGTAACAACAGAAGTACAAGAAATTCAAAAAGGATGTTGGATAAATATGGTCTCCCCCTCTGAGAAAGAGATAAAAACAGTTTGCGAAAAAACAAACATATCAGACGATTTTATTAGATATGCGTTAGACTATGAAGAAAAAGCCAGAGTTGATTTAGAAGATGATGGAACAATATTATTTATTATAGATGTTCCTGTATTAGAAAAAATGCAAGACTCTGAAATATACACAACAATGCCAGTTGGACTTATTGTTGTAAGAGATGATTTTTTTATTACGGTTTCTTTAAAAAAGAATAAAATCATATCAGGACTAGAAAGAGATGTAAATAAAAAAATAACTACATACAAAAAAAGCAGATTTATATTCCAATTTTTCTATGAAAATGCATCAGTGTTTTTAAAACTATTAAAACAAATTAATAAAGAAACAGAAGTAGCAGAAAGTGTTTTGAAAAAGACTTTACAAAATAGAGAGTTATTGAAATTATTAAACTTAGAAAAAAGCTTGGTGTATTTTACTACATCATTAAAATCAAACGAAGTTATAATGGAAAAAACTTTAAAAGGGAAAATTATAAAATTATACGGTGAAGATGAAGAATTGCTTGAAGACGCAATTATTGAAAATAAGCAAGCAATTGAAATGAGTAAGATTTATAGTGATATTTTAAATGGAACAATGGATGCATATGCATCAATTATTTCTAACAATTTAAATGGAGTTATGAAAACATTAACTTCTATTACAATTATATTAGCAATTCCAACATTAATTGCAAGTTTATGGGGAATGAACGTTAGAGTTCCATTACAGGACAATCCATTTGGATTTTTGATTATATCTGTTTTTATGGTTATTTTAACTTTGATTACAATTGTGTGGTTAAAGAGAAGAGATTTATTGTCATAAAACTAATAAAGGGGACGGTTCTAATTATTAGAACCGTCTCCTTTATTAGTGTTTAAAATTGCATCGATTTTTTCCTTTGCAGTAGTAACTTTTTTATATATAGTATCACTAATGCCGTTTTCTCCTTTTTTATATCCTTCAATTGTTTTATCAATATCCAAAATTTTATATCTTTCAGTTTTTCCAGACCCTTTGTCATACATATAAATTGGAATGTAATTTACTGAATCAATTGAAATTTTATTGTTGTTTCCATGTTTTGTGACTTGTAATTGTAAAATAATTGAATTCATAGTATTTTCAGCAACTTGTCCAGACATAAAATTACCTAGAGAGTAAATAACAAAACCATCTTTTGTTGTTCCATCATCTAAAGTAATTGTTCTTTTTTCCATTGGTTCTAGCACATGAGGGTGACTTCCAAAGATGATATCAACACCATTTTTGAATAATAAATCAGCTAAATCTTCTTGAGTTTTGTTTTGCTTTAATTTATATTCATCTCCCCAATGCATGCTTACGCAAATTAAATCTGGATTTAAAGCTTTTGCCTTTGAAATCTGGTCAATAATCAATTTTTCATCAATTAAATTTATACAATATTCTTTTCCGGAAGGAACAGGTATACCATTTGTTCCATATGTAAATGATAAAAATGCAATATTAATACCATTAACATTTTTTGTTAAAATCGTATCTTGTTCTTCTTTGCTTCTATATGTTCCTGTATGACTTAAATTAACTTTATCTAATTCATCTAAAGTGCTTACTAATCCAGCATATCTCTTGTCTAAGCTGTGATTATTTGCTGTTGACACAACATCAATACCAATATCTTTTAAATTTTGAGCTAGTTGTTCAGGAGTATTAAATGTTGGGTAACCTGTGTAACCAACGCTCTTACCTGCAAAAGTTGTTTCCAAGTTACCAATTGTGATATCAGCACTTTCTAGATATGGTTTAACATCTGTAAATACTTTAGAAAAATCGTAAGTGTCATTTTGCTTATCATAAGCATCAGCAAAATTTGTTGTATGACACATGATATCGCCAATTACTGCCATATTTATAGTGATATCTTTTTGAGGTTCTGCTGAAACAGGTTGTTCTACTTTTTTATCATGTGAAAACATTTTCGAACAACCAGAAATTAATAAACCAAAAAATAAAATTACTATAACTAAAAATGCAAAAACTTTTTTGTAATTTAGTTTTCTATTTTGTCTTTTTCTTTGATTTGAAATTGATCTTGAATTTCTAGTGTTTCGGACATTCTTTGCTTTTTTTGCATTAGTTGAATTTCTTGCTTTTTTTGCTGATTTTGAAATTTTTTTCGTTTTGCTGTTTTGTAATTTATAATAATTGTTCTTCATTTCTTACTACCATCCCTTTTGCTTTATTTAAATTCTTTGAATCCATTAATATTATTACGCTTAATAGCCCCGTAAATATTTGCTCTAATATGAGGAATATCTTTTTGCATATTAAATAAAAATTCCTTCATATCTTCTCTTTTTGAATATCCATCCATAGGACAAGCCTTTGGCATTACTTTAATATTATTTCGTTTAACAAAACTACGAATATCTTTTTCTGGAGCATAAATTAAAGGCCTAATAAGTGTAATTTTAGATCTATCCATATAACTCATGGGTGCAAAGGTATTGATACTTCCAGCATAAAACAAGTTCATCAAAAATGTTTCTAAAACATCATCTTCATTATGACCAACAGCAATTTTATTGCAACCTTCACGAATTGCTATACTGTTTAACATACCCCTACGAATATTCGCACAAAGAGAACAAGGATTTTTCTCATTTCTAATATCAAAAACGATTTCTTGCATATGACCATTTTCAATGATTAATGGAATATCAAGACTATCACAAAGTTCTTTTAATAAATTTGTATCAAATCCATCAAAACCTGGATTAATAGTAACAGCAATGATATCAAATTTTTTTGGATAAAATCTTTGTAAATTTTTGAAACCCATTAGCATTGTAATAGAATCTTTTCCACCTGATAATGCTACTGCAATTTTATCACCTTCATCAATCATATTATAATTATCTATAGCTTTTCTCATATAACCTAAAATTTTTTGCATAATAAAACCTCTTTCTAAAAATCAAAATTAAATATATATTACTATTCCTAAAATTACAATATTAAATTTATAGAATTGTCCAAAAAATTATTTTTATATAGTATAACACAAAATTACTTGAAAAAAAAGAGCAAATGTTATATACTATTTACATATGTGCTCATAGCTCAACAGGATAGAGTAGTCGCCTCCTAAGCGACCGATAGAGGTTCGAGTCCCCTTGGGCACACCATTATGCTTTAAACTTTATAATACAAAATGATTTAGAATATTAGACTTAATTATTAAAGTTAGGAATTAATATTGAAAATAATAGTTATAGAGGATTGTGAAAAAATGAAAGAAAAATTTATGAAGGAAGCTCTGAAACAAGCCCAAAAAGCGTATGAACAATTAGAAGTACCAGTTGGTGCGGTAATTGTGAAGGATGGGAAAATTATTGCAAGAGCATATAATCAAAAAGAACAAAAACAAGATACAACAAATCATGCGGAAATATTAGCAATAAAAAAAGCAAGTAAGAAATTAAATAGTTGGAGACTTTTAGATTGTGATATGTATGTAACACTAGAACCATGTAGTATGTGCACAGGTGCTTTAATACAATCAAGAATTAGAAAAGTATATATTGGAGCATTGGATGAAAAAACAGGAGCATGTGGTTCTGTATTAAATTTATCAGAAGATTATGAATTCAATCATAAACTTGAAATTGAAACAGGAATCTTAAAAGATGAATGTGAAGAACTTTTGAAAAAGTTTTTTAAAGAGTTAAGAAATTTAAAGAAGAAAAGATAGAAAAAATAATAAAATTATATTAAAAAATAATATATATTTTATATATAATGATTTAATTTAAATCTATATTTTAAAGCTATCTTTCTAGAAAGGAATTTAATTTGATTAGAGAAAAAGTAAAACAAAGAATTAAATTTTATAGTGTTTTATTAGGAGTTATTTGCGTTATTGCTTTTGCTGTATTCACAGTAATGAAGTATAATATCGAAGGAGAAAAAGTGGTTCCATTTAATGTTGGAAAAATAATTGTTATTAGTTCAGCTACAACAACAAATAATAATGAACAAGAAAATGTAGAAAATCAACAAAATGCAGATGAACAAGGAAACAATGAAAATTCAGAGAATATAGAAAATACAGAAACTGCTGACAAGCAAGAAAATAATACAAATACAGAAGAGGCACAAAATACTGAAAATAATCAAAACACAGAAACCGCTGAGCAACCTGAAGAAAACTATATATGGAACGAAAAAGTTGTTCAAACAAATGATATTTTTATATATTTAGATAAAAATCCAGATTATAAAAAAGATGATATAATTAAAAGTGTAAAAATTGATAATATAAAAATTCTAGAAAATGTAAAAAAAGGAAAAATTCAAGTATATATGCCAAACAGCTTGGAAGATGGACTTTATAAATATACAAATGAGTATTTAGTAAATTCATCATTAACATATACGGGTGCATCAGCAGATAACAGAAAAGCCTTACAAGTAAGAAGTCAAGGCGGAGGAATTTGCATAAGTTTTGCTAATATGGGACTTGGAAATTATAAATCAAATGATGACCAAGAAATTCAGCAAGGTGGAACTATATTAGAAAAAATGAATGTTTCAAATGAAGATTTGAAATTTAAAGTTTCATTTGATTTAATTGTAGAAGTACAAGACAAATCTTACAAAACAAATATTGTTTTAGATTTACCAATAGATGGAATAGTAGGACAAAAGGAAACAACTAGGGAGATTACAGATTTACAAAATTTAGTTTTTAAAAGATTATAAAATATTAAAAAAACTATTGCTAAAATAAAAAAAACATTATATAATGTGAATGGTATGAGAAATTCTAACCTTTGTGTGGAGGATATTTTTCAATAAAAAGCTATGAATCTTGTCAGGTCCGGAAGGAAGCAGCAATAAGTGGTCGATTTTATGTGAAAAATACTTCCACAGAAAGGTTAGATAAATAAAAATTGCTCGTACCATTTTTTTTGAAATTTTTGATTAGGGGTGATATTGTGTCATATACTGCTTTATATAGGAAGTTCAGACCTACTAAATTTAGCGAAATTGTAGGGCAAGAACACATAACTAGAACTCTTAAAAATCAAATAATTGCAGGTAGAGTTGGTCATGCGTATTTATTAACAGGTGGTAGAGGAACAGGTAAAACATCTGCAGCAAAAATTTTAGCAAGAGCTATAAACTGCTTAAACCCACAAGATGGAGAGCCTTGCAATGAATGTGAAATTTGTAAAGCAGCAATTCAAGGGTCATTAACAGATATAGTTGAAATGGACGCGGCTTCTAACAATAGTGTTGAAGATATCAGGTCAATAAGGGAAGAAGTTAATTTTTTGCCAACTGTTGCAAAATATAGAGTATATATAATAGATGAGGTTCATATGTTATCTGTTGGAGCATTTAATGCTTTGTTAAAGACATTAGAAGAGCCACCAGAACATGTAAAATTTATTTTAGCAACAACAGAACCACAAAAATTACCTGCGACAATCTTATCTAGATGTCAAAGATTCGATTATAAAAAAATATCACCAGAAAATGTTAAATTAAGACTTGAATTTATTTGTAAAGAATGCGAAATAAATATTACAGATGAAGCATTAAAAACAATCTCAATTCTTGCTGAAGGCGCAATGAGAGATGGATTAAGCATTTTGGAAAGATGTGTCCAAGAAGGTGAAGACTTAATTGATGATGATAAAGTAAAAGAATTAGTTGGAATTCCTAAAATTGAATATATTAATAAAATAGTAAATTCAGTAATAGATTATAATGTAGATGAAACATTGAAAAATATTGATGAAGTAATTTCAGATGGTAAAGATTTAAATAATTTAATATGGGAAATTATTAAATATTTAAAAGATATATTAGTTTTTAAATCAAGTGGAAGTGTTAATTTGTATAATGAAAATGAATTAGCTAAAATAAAAGAAATATCTGATAAAACATCAAAAGATAGATTATTAAAAATGATTTATGATTTATCAGAATTAGAAAATGATTTAAAAATGACAACTCAAAAAACAATTATGCTAGAAGTTGGAATTATGAAATTATGTAGCAATGAAGAGCCTGACTCAAAAGGTAGTGAAACTTTTGGAAGTGCATCTACCGGAAATAATATGGTTAATGGAAATCAAAATAATATTGATAATAATCACAATGCACAAACGGAAAATATCTACAAAAATTATGAAAATAATTCATTAATAAATTCAAACAATTTAAACAGTTCAAAAAATTTACAATATAATGCTGAGCTTGAAAATAAAATTAAAGAGTTAGAATCAAAAATGGACAAAATTTCAAACTTAGTTATCCACAATTCAGGAACAAATGTGGATAACTTAAGCGAAAACAATCCAGTTAAGAGAAAAAGTAACGCAAAAGCTGTTCAAAATGGCCCAACTAATATAATTAAAAACTTTGAAATAAAAGGTAAAAAAGTTGAAGGCTGGGGGAAATTAGTTTCTGGTTTAAAAGATAGTGGTAAAATAATGTTATATACTAATCTTATGAATACAACTGCAACTGAAGTAAATGATATGACAGTTGGAATAGTGTTTCAAAATGGTATAACACCTTTTGGAAGAAGTATTTTAGATAAGCCAGAAAGTGTTAATGAATTAACAAAATTAGTTTCATTAGAATTTGGAAAGCCTATGCAGGTTAGATACATAGATGCAAAACATCCTGAGCAAGCAAAAGATATTGTTGGAGAAATAACAAAAGAAATAGGAATGCCTATTAATGTTATAGATGAATAAATGCCAATGGGGACGGGGCAATTTGGCACAAAAACAAAAGTGCAAATTATCCTTGAATAAAATTGGCTGAGTAATGACACTGGAAGTGATTGAGCACAGAACTGGTGATTATACGAAACAAAAATTGTAAATTAGCTAATATTGGCTGAATAATGAAGAGGAGGAAATTAAAATGTCAAAAAGAGGAGGATTCCCAGGAATGGGAGGATTTGGTGGAATGAACATCAATCAATTAATGAAAGAAGCTAAAAAAATGCAAGCTGATATGGAAAAATCACAAGAGGAATTAGCAGCAAAAGAATTTGATGCATCAGCAGGTGGAGGAGCTATTGAGGTAAAAGTTAGTGGTGATAAATTAATAAAAGATATTAAAATAAAGCCAGAAGTAGTTGATCCAGATGATGTAGAAATGTTACAAGATTTAATTATAACATGTGTTAATGAAGCTTTGAAAAAAGTAGATTCTGCACAAGCAGCATCTTTGGGAAAATTTAATATCCCAGGAATTATGTAGTTTGAAGGTGTTTTTGGGAGAGATTCCGAAAACATCTTTTTATGTTATATAAAGAAGTTATTAGAAAATGAAATATTAGTTGGTAGAGAAAAAAAGAGGCAGGGCTTTCTTGTTCTATTAACTTTTTTTAAGAATAAATATAAACAAAAGGAGAATTATTATGGGATACTATTCACCATCAATAGAAAAATTAATTGAAGCATTTGAAAAACTGCCAAGTATTGGAAACAAAACAGCAGCAAGACTTGCTTTTCATATTTTAAATTCAAGTGAAGAGGAAACAAATGAATTTATAGAAGCAATTACAAATGCTAAAAGAAATTTAAAATATTGTTCAAAATGTTACAATATTACAGATACAGACCCATGTCCGATATGCTCTAATGCAGGTAGAGACCAATCAATTATTTGTGTAGTTGAGGATGTTAAAGACGTGGTTGCAATGGAAAGAACACATGAATTTAAAGGAGTTTATCATGTTTTACATGGTGTTGTTTCTCCAATGAATGGAATTGGACCAGATGATATTAAAGTAAAAGAATTGTTGGCAAGATTAATGGATGGACAGGTTAAGGAGATTGTTCTTGCAACAAATCCTAGAGTTGAAGGAGAAGCTACTGCAATGTATTTATCTAAATTGATAAAGCCTTTGGGAATTAAGGTTACTAGAATTGCTCATGGAATTCCGGTTGGGGGAGATTTGGAGTATACGGATGAGGTTACTTTGAGTAAGGCTTTGGAAGGAAGAAGAGAATTATGATGCTTTTGGGGTGATGCCTTCCGAAAACAGCCTACACAAAAATCAAAAAAATTTTTTGGGGATTAGTCGCCGAGAAAAAGAAATAATAAAAAAATAAAAATCTTTGAAAACGTAATCTTCGGAACAAACAGTTTCTAAGAGTTGCACCCTTGAGCCTCTCCGTAGAGGGCTCTTACGCACCCTCAAGAGGTGCATTTCTAAGAAACTGTAATGTTCCTACGTTAACATTTTCAAAGATTTTTATTTTTTTATTATTTCTTTTTCCGAGTGAGTTTGGAGAGAAATTTTTTTGTTTTTTTTGAAGGTGTCCCTAAAAAACATAAATTTTTTATAAAAAGGATTGCTAATTTGCCCTCTTATGATAAAATATAATTAGATGTAATTTCCTTAGTATAAAAAACTTAAGGAAAAAACAAAAGAATTATAAAAGAACAGAAAGGGATGAAAATTTGATGAGAAGGAAAAAAGAAAAGAATCCAGAGCTAGAAAACAGCGTAGACTATTGGAAGAAAAAATACAAAAAATTAAACACTGAATTTATAGTTGTGGCAGTATTGATGATAATGCTATTAACATCAACACTAGGAATGTATGCATATGCAAAATACATCACAAACAAATTTGGAGGAGTGTCAGCGCATGTTGCTCAATGGAGTGTAAAAGTAACAATGGGAAATAATGGAGTTGATGGAGAATTTACAGAAGGAACAAGCATAAATATGGCATCAACAAAGGTTGCCAATCAACATGTTCAATCTGATAAAATTGCACCAGGAGATAGAGGGCAGATAATATTAAATATTGATGCAACAGATTGTGAAACAGCAGTAGCATATGTTGTAACAATGAATCAAAGTAATTTGCCAGAAAATATGAGTTTTTACAGCGATGCTGGATATACAGTGCCAATATCAATGGAAAATGGGATAATAACAGTAAGAGGAACATTAAATTTAGAGGAGAAAAACAATATACTTCCAGTTGTAATATATTGGGATTGGCCATTTAGAACCGGAGCATCAGAAGAAGAAAAAGAGGTAAATGATGAGGTAGATTCACAATATGCAAATGGTCCAACATTAACAGCAAATGTGTCAGTAACTGTATCACAAGTAAATGGATATGGAGCAGGAGAAACACTAGCAAGTATGGGAAATATCGGCGAATATGTAAATTATGATGCTACAAGCGGAAGTGGGGCAGGCAGAAGTATAACACCAGACAGTAGTTTGACTGGAAGCAGCACAACTACAACGTTTAATTCAAGCGATATAACAAAATGGAGAATATATAGTAAAAATGCAGAAACAGGAGAAGTAACTCTAATTGCGGCAGACCCAACAAGTCAAACATTAACCCTATCAAATAAAACAGGTTGGAAAAACGCAGTAAATGTACTAAATTCAATAGGTGACATATATGGACATGGAAATGGTGCAACAGGTGGAAGAAGTATACAAGAAACAGATATTTCAGCACATTCAACATATAATCCAGAAAGCTATAAAAATAATCAACATCAAACAGATGGTGTAGCAGACAATTTAGGATATTATTATTACACAGGAAATTCAAATAGATATGAAACAGAAACATATACTAGTGGAACTTTTATAATGGATGATAATTCAGAAGTAACAGCATCAGCGTCAAATCCAGTAACGATGAGACAGACATATTATGGATATACAGGGTCAAGCTATATAGCTAATCCATATTATAATTTAATATTTAGACAAAGTACGAATACATCAGCATGGAAACCAAATTTCTGGGTTGCCGCGCGCTATGTTTATCTCTATCCATCTCGTTGCTACTTCGGCGTGCGTTATGTGGACTCTGGCTATGTCGGCAACAGTAGCTTGTACGGTTCGTCTGGGTACGTGGGCAGCCCTTCCTATGCGGTCGTGCCCATGGTAACTCTAAGATCTAATATCCAGGTTTCAGGAATGGACGCAAATGGGGTATGGTTATTAGATACAAGTAATAATTAGAAGGGATAGAGCAGGAAAGGGACGAATAGTCCTTTCTACTAAAACCACGTTGTCAGCCCTGTTAAGGCTGGCAATGTGGTTGGGCTTAAAATATAAGTCGTGTAGTGGTTGCTAAGTGTAATCAGTGAAATAGAAATTACGGAGGAAAAACAAATAATTATTTGAAAGGAACATAAGAAAAAAATGAAAATTGAAAACACAATAAAAGTAATAAAAGAGGTTCATCCAGATAGAGTAGTAATGTGTAAAATAGGACCATTTATGCATTGCTATGGTAGAGATGCTGTTATAATGTCATATTTATTTGATTATTCTTTGAAGAAAATAGATAATAATTATGATTGTGGATTCCCAAATGGAGCACTTAATAAAATAATGGGAACACTTGAAGGTAAGAAGATTAGCTATATGGTAGTAAATAGAGCTGATAATTTTGCAGTAGAAAACGAAGAAGATTTAAAAGAAAATAATCAATACCAAGAAATATATAGTAAAGCACATAAATATGTAAGTCAAAAAAATAGAATAAATGAAATATACAATTATCTCATTGAAAATATTGGAACTAATAATATAAAAGGCAAAATTTCACAAATAGAGGAAATATTATATGAAGAATGAGAAATTTAAGGTCGCTAATTTAGTTAAAGAATTAATTATGTATATAGATAAAAGCTTTACTAATTTTCCAAAAAAGGAAATAGAGTTAAAACATGAAATTAAACAAAGTAGTTATAATTTATTGCTCGTAATTTATGAGGCAAATACTTCTACAAATATGGATTTAAAAATAGAATTACAGCAAAAGGCTATTGCAATGATAAAATATATAGATTTTCTAATTGGTCTTTGTTATGAAAAACAAATAATTAATGGTAAAAAGTATATAAAATTTGGAGAAAAGTTAGATTTAATTATAAGGTATGTTACAGCCTGGACTAATTCAACACATAATTATAATAATCAGGTAGTTTCTAACTTATAGTATTAAAAATAAAAATTACATACTGTATTTTTATAATTAACTGGATAATATATATATCATATATTATTAGGGTATAGTTGTAAAGAGCGGATGTTTTCAAGCCTTGCATTATTTCTGGGTTGCCGCGCGCTATGTTAATCTCAATCCATCTAATTGCAACTTCAACGTGCGTAATGTGAACTCTGGCAATGTCAACAACAATAACTTGTACAATTCGACTGGGAACGTGAACAGCCCTTCCTATGCGGTCGTGCCCTTTGTAGCTTCTATAAACTGAGGTTGTATAACTAATGGTTATGCAAGAGAAAATAGAAACAAACTATATCCTGTAACTTGCAAAAAGTTATAAACTAAAAATTGATGCTTATATTTGTTAGTAAAGAAATTGAAAGGGAGTATATGCTAGTACAGTTTTTATAGTAATAGTAAAATATTACTATTTTTTTATGCAAAAAAGGAGGAAGTTTTGAAAAGAAAAGGTAATTTATATGAAAATACATATAAAATAGAAAATATTATTAGTGCAGCTAATGAGGTATGTAGAAATACAAAGAATAAAAGAGAGGTAAATAGATTTAAAAATTTTAGATGTATATTTATTTCAAGAATATATAATGATTTGAAAAATAAAACATATAAGGTTGGACCATATAATGAATTTACTATATATGAACCAAAAGAAAGAAAAATAGTTAGCCAAAAGACTTATGATAAAATAATAAATCATTTAATATCAAGACATATTTTAATGCCTGCAATAATGCCAAAGTTGATAGAACAAAATGTTGCTAGTAGAGTTGGAATGGGAACAAAAATGGGATTGTATTATCATTATAAATATTTAAGATTGTGCAAACAGAAATATGAAAGATTTTATATTCTAAAATGTGATGTTAGTAAATATTTTGCAAGTATTGACCACGATATATTAAAACAAAAAGTAGAAAAAGTAATAAAAGATAAGGACGCTTTGAAAATTGTTTTTGATGTTATAGATAGTGTTGAGGAGGGTTTACGGGATTCGGTAATATGACGTCTCAAATTCTGGCAGTGTTTTATCTAAATGATTTAGATCATTTTATAAAGGAAAATTTGAAAATAAAATATTATATTAGGTTTCAAGATGATTGGTGTTTGTATCATGAATCAAAAGATTATTTAAAATATTGTCTTGAAGAGATTAAGAAATTTTTGACTAAGGAAAAATTAACATTAAATAGAAAAAGTAGAATTTATAAAGGCAGAGATAATTTTGTTTTTCTTGGTAGAGATGTTAAAGGAAAATATGCAAAGTATAGAGTTAAGAATAGAAGAATAAATAAGAAATATAAATTGTATTTGAAAAAGGAAGTGGGACTTAGTAATTTATTGGGAACGATAGTTGCATATAGAAATGTGGAAAGACTCCCCAACAAATATTGAATTTATATCTATAATGTGTTATTAATAGTAATAAATTAAATATTTAAGGGGGATTATTATGTTATTTGATGAAAGTATCGAAATTAATTTTGAATTACCAAAGTATTTGAAGGAAAATATAGAAAGGTTAATAAACGCAAGAAAATGGTATTGAAAAAATTGTATGTGCTTGTGAGGATTTTACTGGTAACGGATGGAGATTGGTAGAATTTCAAAATTTGAAAAATAGTTTTCCAGAAACAACAACTACTTCTGATGGAAAAACAACAGCTTTAGATGAAATTTTGGATGTAATAGAAAATCATACAGATATCAAAAATAATAAAATATTAAAGCAATATTTTTGGGATATATTTATTGTAGATGCTTTGATAGGAAATTATGATAGGCACAATGGAAATTGGGGGATTTTAGTAAACGATGAAACTCAAGAAGTGAAGATGGCTCCAATATATGATTGTGGTTCATGTTTATGCTCTCAATTAACAGATGAACAAATGGAAAAGATTCTTGAAAACAAGGCAGAATTAAATAATAGAATATATAATAGACCAACCTCTACAATAACGGAAAACGACAAGAGAATTAATTATTATGATTTCATTTCATCATTGAAAAATAAAGATTGCAATGCAGCTTTGGAAAGAGTATATAGTAAAATTGATATGAATAAAATTGAAGATATAATTGATAATATGCCGATAATTTCAAAAATAAGGAAAAGATTTTATAAAGAATTTTTAAAAGGAAGATACGAGATTATTATTAAGAAATCTGTAATGAAAGTAAAAAAATAGGAAAATGATGGTGAGACTTTTTTGGACGGTCTTTTTTGGTCTTAAAAAAGACCGTCCAAAAAATCACTTGCTCTCCAATAAAATCTCACAAATATCCATAGTAGAATTTGGTTTTGCAATTTGAGTTGTATTTATTTTCATTTGTTCTAATTTCTGTGGGTCATTAAGTAAGTTGTTTATTACGTCATCAATGTTGTCATCTTTTTTTAACCAAACAGCTGAGCCAGAGGCTTCTAAGAATTCTGCGTTTTCTTCTTCTTGACCAGGAATTGGGTTAATTATTAAAATTGGAAGATTTGATGCAAGACTTTCTGATGAGGTTAAGCCACCAGGCTTTGTAACAACTAGTGAAGAAATATGCATTAAACTCGGTACATCTTTTGTATATTTCAAAACATGCAAATCCTCGTTTTGTAATTTTTCATATAAATTTAAGAATTCATTATTCATTTTTTTATTTCTACCTGAAACAGCAACAATTTGGTATTCATCCAAATGTTTTGCTAAACTTTTTAATATAAGTACAGTTCTTTTTTTACCCAAACCAAATTCTCCACCACCAAAAAATAAAATTGTCTTTTTATCAGGATTTAATTGATAGTTAGAATAAGTTTTTTCATCATCAATTTTTTCAGAAAATTTACTAGATAGTGGCACACCTGTGGCAAATACTTTTTCTGAGGGAACACCATAATTATCAATTAAATCTTGTCTCATTTTGTTATTTGAAACAAAATAATAATCACAATATTCTTTCCCAACTAACCATTGGTCATGTGGCGCAAAATCTGTTAAAACTGTTGCTAAATCGCAATTTATCTTTTTTTGCTCTTTTAAAAGACTGATTATTTGACTTGAAAATGGATGTGTTGAAACAACCATATCTGGTGAAAAATCTGTTAGTAAAGACAATAATTTTTTTGCCATCATTGAATTTGCTTTTCCACTAATTTTTGCAAGTAATCCTTTTTTTGAACCATAGTATATTTTTTTCCATAAATTTGGTGCATTTTTTGCCAGGTTTTTGTAAGCGTTTGTTGTCATATCACTTAAAAACTGATTGTAATATTCAACACAATCAACGCATTTTACTTCTACTGTATAATAATAATTTTCCTCTAAATATGTTTGAATAGCGGTTGCAGCTGAAAGATGTCCACCGCCATATTTTGCATATAAAATTAAAACTTTTTTCATTTTTTCCTCTTTCTATTGTTTTAAAAATAATACAATTATTAGTTTAAACATATTTTAGCATATTAGAAAAATAGTTACAAGATGTGAAAGGCTGTTTTCGGGGAAGTGTTTTCGGAAGGGTTCCAAAACGTTCCCAAAAACAGCTCAAAAAAATAATTAACATATATGAATAAATTTTCAAAAATTGACAAAAATATTTTTGATGAAATAATTTTAGAAAAATTAATAGAAAGCAGTGTAATTAATGTGTGTGCCTTGTAAGAAGAAGCAAGAAAGAAGAGAAGGAATGAAAAAAGAGAAGGAAGAGAGGAAAGAAAGCTAAGATGAAAATAAAAGTTTTTATTAAAATAATGGCTGTAATTATGATGGTTCTAATTATTAGTTTATATTTTATTGTTGGAGTTAATACAAAAAAATCAAATGGTGCAAATATCTCATCTACATCAGATGTTCAATTATTAGCTAGAGCAATAAATGGTGAAGCGAGAGGAGAAAGTTATGAAGGACAAGTTGCTGTAGGTGCTGTTATTTTAAACAGAGTAAAAAATCCAAATTTTCCAAACACTATTGCAGGGGTTATTTATCAACCAGGGGCTTTTACAGCAGTTTCAGATGGTCAAATAAATGTACCAATTGATAAAAAAGCAACAGTGGTTAAAGCAGCACAGGATGCATTAAATGGTTGGGACCCAACAAATGGGGCAATATATTATTTTAATCCAAATACTGCAACAAGTTCTTGGATATGGTCAAGGCCGTATATAAAAACAATTGGAAAGCATAGATTTTGTAAGTGAGACTTTGGGAATTTCTAGGTTGCGTTTAGGAATATATTCCAAAAGCTGTAGAGATTATAAGTAAAAAGTTTCAAATAAGGAGGAAATAAAATGACAAGTTTAAAACAAAAAGTTTATGATTGGAAGGATAGATTAAGAGACAGGCATATGCTGACAATAGTGGTAGTGCTAATTTCTATTATAGTTATTTTAGGGTTATATACTTATAAAAAACAAAGAGATTACAGGCAAGCATCTGAAAATTCATATAATTTAGCATTTTTTGAATTAGTTGATTATGTTGATAGTGTTGAGGTTTATCTTGCGAAATCTTTAGTTTCTAATAGTCCGGAACATGGTGCTGAAACATTAACATATGTGTGGAGAGAGGCGAATTTGGCACAAAGCTATTTGGCTAGATTGCCAATTAATAGTTCAGAATTGGAAAATACTGCAAAATTTTTGAATCAGGTAAGTGATTATAGTTATGCATTATCACGTAAAAACATAAATAATCAAGAATTAACTCAAGAAGATTTAGATAATTTAAAAGAGCTTCATAAATATAGTGTTGAATTAAAAAATACATTAAATCAATTATCAGATGATTTAAATAATGGTCGAATTAGTTGGGGGGAATTAACTAAAAAAGGAAGCCCTGTTTTTGCACAAGAAGTCAGCAATATTTCCAAAGATAGTTTTAGTAATTTAGAAGAAAATTTTCATGAATATGCAGGTTTGATTTATGATGGAGCATTTTCCGAACATATGACAAATCCGGAAAGAAAGGGATTAACTGGAGAAGATATAGATGAAGAAACTGCTAAAAATAGAGCTATTGAGTTTATTGGAAAAGAAAATGTTAAAGAAATAAAATCTAATGGACTAACTGAAAATGCAAATATACAATCTTTTGATTTTTATATTACAAAGAACGATGGAAATAATGCTTGGGTGTCTATTTCGCAAAAAGGTGGACATATTGTTTTGGCAAATAGTACAAGAGATGTAAAAGCAGAAATTTTAAATCAAGAACAAGCAAATGAAATAGGACAAAAATTTTTAGAATCTCGTGGAATTGCACATATGAAGCCAACTTATTATATTAGACAAAATGGTATTGTTACAATAAATTATGCATATGTTCAAGATAATGTAACTGTTTATTCTGATTTGATTAAATTAAAAATCGCTTTGGATAATGGTGAGATTTTAGGAATGGAAACAACAGGATATTTGAATTCGCACACACAAAGAAATTTTACGGCACCTAAGGTTTCGCAAGATGAGGCTAGAAACAAGATAAATAAGAGTTTGGAAATTACTAGTGAAGGTTTGGCGATGATTCCAACTGAGTATCAGAGTGAGATTCTGTGTTGGGAGTTTAAAGGAAAGGTTGAGGATAGAGAGTTTTTGGTTTATATAAATGTTGAGAATGGTAGAGAGGAAGATGTTTTAGTTATTTTAGATACGGCTAATGGAACTTTGACTATGTGATCAATTGGGGACGTGAAACATTTGGGGACGGTGAAACATTTGGGGACGGTCTTGTTTTGTTCCAGTTTTGGAACAAAACAAGACCGTCCCCAAATGTTTCACCGTCCCCAAATGTTTCACCGTCCCCAAATGTTTCACGTCCCCAATTGATCACTGGAAAAAAATGTAAGAATAAAATGTCGAATAAAGAATATAATAATAGTATCTTGTTGGAATAATTTCTTCAACAAGAAACTAGTTTCAAACTTAAGGAGGTATTTGTTATGTCTAGAAGAAATAGTGGACTAATGTCGGAAGATTTAAAAGTAGAGATAGCAAAAGAACTTGGAGTATATGAACAAGTAAAACAAGATGGTGGATGGCAAAATGTGTCTTCTAAGAATTGTGGTAATATTGTAAAAAAAGCTATTGAGATAGCTAATAGAAAAGTGTAGTTAGATAGTAATATAATTAATTAAAGAAAGAACAACTTTCATAATAATTGAAAGTTGTTCTTTTTATATTTTATAATAAAAGAAAAAGAATTTATACAAATTAATTGATTTATTAATAAATGTGGTATAGAATACAGAAGATGAATATAATCTATTAGGAGGATTATTAATGGAAATAAAAGTAAAAGATATTATAAATATATGTAATGGAAAACTAATAATTGGTGATGAAAATATTGTATGTGACAATTTTTCAAAAGATACTAGAACAATAGAAGAAAATGACGTATATATTGGAATAAAAGGCGAAAATTTTGATGGAAATATTTTATATGAGAACGCTTTTGAAAAAGGCGCGAAAGTGTGTATTTTGCAAGGAGTTGATATAGGTGATGAAATTAAAAACAAATACATTGACAGAGCGATTATAATTGTTGAAGATACTATAAAAGCATTACAACAAATTGCATCATATAAAAGGGATTTATATGATATACCAGTGATTGCAATAACGGGAAGTGTAGGTAAAACTAGCACAAAAGATATTATTGCCAGTGTTGTAAATGAAGGTTATAAGGTGCTAAAAACTCAAGGTAATTTAAATAATCATATCGGGTTGCCCTTAACAATTTTAGGGCTAAAAGACCATGAAGCATTAGTTGTAGAAATGGGAATGAATAATTTTGGAGAAATTAGTGTTCTTTCAAAAATTGCAAAACCTAATATTGCAGTTATTACAAATGTTGGAACAGCACATATTGGTAATTTGGGTTCAAGAGAGAATATTTTAAAAGCTAAATTAGAAATTTTAGATGGCATAAAGGATAATGGTGTTTTAATTATAAACAATGATAATGACTTATTACATAGTTGGAGCGAAAAAAATAGTGGAAAAATCAATAATGTAAAAATTGTAACTTATGGAATTGAAAATATAAGTAATTTTAATGCTTGTGATATTGAATTAAAGGAAAATTCGAGCGAATTTGACATTAAAATTAATTCGGAATACAATGGAAAAGTGAACGTTCCAGTTGGGGGGCAACATTTTGTTTATAATGCATTATCAGCTATAGCAGTTGGAAATCAATTAAATATTCAATTAGAAAAAATAAAAAACGGAATTGAAAAATTCGAGTTATCTAAAAGCAGAATGGAATTAATAAAAATTAGAGATGGAATAACAATTGTTAATGATTGCTATAATGCAAACTACGATTCTATGAAAGCGTCAATTGAATACTTGGCTAAAACAAAATTCAAGAGAAAAATTGTTGTATTAGGAGATATGCTTGAATTAGGAGAGTTTTCGAATGCTTTGCACAAAAAAGTTGGAGAAGAAGTTGTAAAAAATAAAATAGATATTTTAATTACTGTTGGTGAAATGGGTAAAGTTATTTCGGATACTGCAAGTGAAAAAGGTGTTGAATCATATCATTGCGAAAATAATGAAAAAGCTGTACAAAAAATAAAAGAGCTTACTGAATTTGGAGATATTGTTTTAATAAAAGCTTCAAATGGAATGAAGTTTAAAAATATAGTTGACGGTTTGGTTAATAACTAGATTGTATTTTTGCATTTGAAAAATAATAAGTATAAAAAGTGAGGAATTGATTATGGAAAAATTAAAATTAGCAGTTATATTTGGGGGAATGTCAACAGAACATGATGTTTCAATTGTATCTGGAAGTTCTGTTTTAAAAAATTTAAATAAAGATAAATATGACATTACACCAATTTATATAGATCAAAACGGAGATTGGTTTTTATATACAAAAAATTTAAATGAAATTGAGATACCTGAAGTTGGAGAACAACCTACAGAATTGGAAAGTATTTCTAATCCTATTGAAATATTAAAAAAAGTTGATGTTGTATTTCCGGTTTTACATGGATTATATGGTGAAGATGGAACAATTCAAGGATTATTTGAATTGTTAAAAATCCCATATGTAGGATGCAGAGTTTTAGGTTCAAGTTTGTGCATGGATAAAGCATATACAAAAGTTGTGCTTGATAAAGCAAAAATAAATCAAGCCCAATATGCATACATCAGAAAATTTGATGATAAATATATATTGGTTGATGATGAGTTTAATGAAAGTATTTTAGATATAGAAGAATTATGCGAAAAAGTAATAGATAAATGTGGATTACCAGTTTTTGTAAAACCTTCTAATTCAGGTTCATCAGTTGGCATTAATAAAGCAAAAGATAAAGAACAACTAAAAAATGCAATAGAATATGCAAGTAAATTTGATAAAAAAATTGTTATCGAAGAAAATATTAATGCGAGAGAAGTTGAATGTGCAGTTATTGGAAATGAAATTGTTGAAGCATCATGTGTAGGAGAAATATTACCTGCGGAGGATTTTTATAGTTTTGATGCTAAATATAAAAATGCTGAATCAAGAGTTGTTATTCCAGCAAATCTTGATGAAAGTATTTCGGAAGAAATTAGAAAAACTGCAATAAAAGCCTTTAAAGCTGTTGATGGAAAAGGTTTATCTAGAGTAGATTTTTTTGTTGAAAAGGAAACTAATAAAATCTATTTAAACGAAATAAATACATTGCCAGGATTTACTACTATTAGCATGTATCCACAACTTTGGGAAAAATGTGGAAAAGGTTATTCTGAATTACTTGATGAATTGATTGAAAATGCTTTGAATTTTTAAGAAACTGATGAGCCAAAGGGGACGGGGCAAATTGGCACGAATTAATTCGTGCCAATTTGCCCC
>CAMEHU010000022.1 GCA_945917765.1 uncultured Lachnospiraceae bacterium
TCAAGGCCTTATAGGCCGATATGAAAATCCCCCAGTTATACTGGGGGATATTTATTTACACTATCAACTTTTTTATTTTGATTTCAAAAATTGTAATTTATTCTATAATCTCATACCCGGCAATCCTATACCCTTTCAATCTTCTATCATACATTTTCTCTAAAACCTTCATATTATCTAAATAATCATAAACTATAACTTTATCTTTATCTTCATGTTCTCTATGAAGTCTTCCAACATATTGTATAATTCTGCCTTTCCATGAAACTGGCATTGTTAAAAATAAAGTGTCTAATCTACTATCATCAAAACCTTCTCCAATCGAACTACTTGTTGCTAATATTATTCTTGATTTATTATTATCATCAGCTTCTTTTAGTATTTCTTGTACCTCTCTTGCTTGTTTCTTTCCCATATTACCTTTATATATTACAACTGGCACACCTAATTCATCTAGGTCCTCTTTTAGTATTTTCAAATGCTCTATTCTTTCAGTTAAAACAATTGGGACTCTGCCTTCATTGATACATTTTTTTATATCTTCAATTATCATACTATTTCTGAAAACATTGTTGCACATATCATTTAAAATTTCTGAAATCTGTATTTTATCCTTTTCCTCTATAGGAACATATTTATAATTAGTCTTTTTTACTACAACAGTATGTTCCATTTCTTTGTTTTGTTTTAACTGTTTATTACTTACTCTAACTCTTATATCACCGCACTGCATATATATAATTTTGTGCCATCCATCTTTTCTTGTTGGAGTAGCAGTCAATCCATAAACATGTTTAGCTCTTATTAACTTCAACACGTTTTCAAAACTGAATGCAGCAACATGATGACATTCATCAACAATAACAAGTCCATAACCTTTTATTAATTCTTCTACATTATCCTTTTTAAATAAGGATTGAAAGCTTGCAACATCTAACTTTCCATTAGGATTTTCCTTACTTGCACCTATTTGGCCTATATCTTTTTTACTTATATCAAAAAAGTATGATAGTCTTTCTTTCCATTGTTCTAGAAGATTATTTCTATTTACAATAACCAATGTATTAGTTTTTAATTCTGAAATAATCTTAGCACTCACTACCGTTTTTCCAAAACCAGTTGCAGCACATAACACACCCGTATCATATTTAAGCAACTCTTGCATGGCATTTTCCTGTTTTTTATTTAATTTTCCATTAAATTTATAATCTGTTTCAGCCCCTATTTCTCTTGTATCTTTTATAATCAGTTTCACATTACTTTTTTCACAAATATCTTTTATTTTATCTATACATCCTCTTGGTAGAATCAAAAACCTCTCATCTTCCTCAAAGCAACTAATTATCCTAGGTGTTGTTTTATAAAATATTGGCATTCTTAGTTTTTGTAATTCATAGAATTTAGGATTAGTAAAACTTGCTAATCTTTTCAAATATGTTATTTCATTTGGCAATAACTTTAATTTCTTAATATAAATCTGTTTATCTAATATACATTCTACATTATTTGAAAATATAATATCTTTTATTTTTTTTGTCTGTGGAATTTCATCATCCGAAATTTCCTCTAATTTTGGTTCTTTATAATCATCTTCTTTATACTTTTCAACAAAATCATATATTTCATTACTGGTTATTCTTTTTATATTAGTTAAAATTTCTAATTGATTGTCCTCAACTTCAAAATATTTATTTACAAAAACCGTATTTCCATTTTTACTACATTCACCTTGAAATGGTAATGCTATTAAATTTCCAAATCCGCCTTTTGGCATAGTATCTTGATTAGGTAATATTCTATCATACGAATTTAAATCTAATGATTCTTTCTCCATCGTTTTTGTTAAAAGTATATTTCCCATTTTTCTTGCCATTCTAGCTGAAACACTATCTTCGAAAAAAATCCAAGCATGAGCACCATTTCCAGAACGCGAACGTTCTACATAAATCGGTATATTTAATTCATCACAAGTATTCCAAAAAGCAATAACATCTTTTTCATAGGTCTTTTTATCAAAATCTATTGCTAGGAAATTACATAAATCCCCAGGCAATAACGGATATATTCCCACTGTGATTTCACCTTTTAAATGTTTTAATATTATTTCATCTGTTAACGGCAATAATTCTCTATAGGGACATTTACTACATTTTACTCTAGGTTTATCACATTTATATGTACTAAATTCATTTTTACATACAGGAGAGTATCCTGATTTCCCAGTTTTAGTGCTTGTCCATCTTTTGGCATATACATCGTTTCTTCCCTTAAACACCTCCATAAAGATTTTTAACTTTTCTTCATTTGAAATAACTTTTATTTTATTAGATTTACTAATCTCCTTTTCTTCTGTCTTTCCATATATTTTCTCTTTCAATGCTTTGTTTTCTTGCTCCAATTTTTGAATCATTTGTATTAGTTCTTTTTTGCTTAAATTTTCTAACAAAGTTATCTCACTCCCTTTAATTGGCTCATATTATATAATATTTATCTAATTTTTGCAAATTTTATACGATATTTTTTAGATAAAACCACTAGAAAATTTTTTTATAAAAAAAGACAAAACCTTATTATATATTTAAAGTTTTGTCTTGATATTATGCTACTTTTAAACCTGTATTTTTAATTTCATCTACAAATGGGTTACCTTCTTCAAAATCATCATTCTTTATTGGGTGTGGTTCTATTCGTAGATCAATATTTTGAGTTAGCATCATTAATTCAACCATTAAATCTATTGTGTCTACTTCACTATCTAATATGATAGCAATATCTATATCACTATCATTATGGTTTGTCCCTTTAGCATATGAGCCAAAAAGATATACTGCTTTTATTTCAAATCTTTTAGATATTTCATTTATATATTTTTTTACAATATCAACAATATCGTTATTTACAACTTTATTAGCCATAATTATCCTCCCTGGTATAATAATATTCTTCTTTTTTAACCTCTAATTCTTATTTTTCTTTACTTTCCGTTTCTTTTGTTTCAAGTATATTCTTCAAATATTCACGCATTTCTTCAATATTTTTAATTTGAGCTATTGTATATTCATCTGTACATTTTTTATAAAATTCATTTTTGTAATCTTCATATCTTGCACTTATATTAAATGAGTTACATGTAAATAATATTTTTGTTTGTTTTTCATCTAACTCAAGTCCACATTTTTCGGCTATAATATTTAAATTATGAATTTTAGGTGGATATGGATTATCACTATTCACTTTTGCATATATTGCCTTTAATAGTTTTTCTAATACAAGATGCCCTATAAATAAAGACCAAGTATATTGTTTTGATTCATAATTTTTTATCATTGACTCGTAATCTCTATCAGAACTTTCTAGCCAATAATTTATTAATTCTATATTATTCATTTGTTTTCATCCCTTTCATTTTAATATATTAATATTATAACATCAATAAATAAAAATTACTACTATTTTTTTACATTTTTATTATATACTACAGGTAAAATAACTATCATACATTTAATTTTTTTCTAACACTTTTAGTTAAAATTTCTAACCTTACAAGTTATTAAGTTATGCGTCAAATTTTGATGTTAAGTACATATTACAATAAATCTTTAAAATTTCACTTGCCAAAATCAGAAAGTTATGTTAAATTAGCAGTAGTAAATTGAATTTATAAAATGATAAATAAATGTGTGATTTTTCGCATACCTGCCTGCGAATCGCACCAAATATCAGTAGTTTGACTACTGATATTTTTTTATGCAATTTAAAATAATATGTATTAATGTAAAAGCAATTTGATTGTATAATAAGTAATAAGTAACAAATATACAATAAATGAAATAATAAATGTTCTCTAGATATTACAATAAACGCAAAAAAATATATACCACGTTATTAATAATCTAATAGGAGTGGTAATATGAATAATTATGAAACAAGTCGAGTAGAAAACAAAGAAAAAACTAAACGAAGACTTCGAACAAGAAGTTATAGCCTTTCTTAACTACAGAGAAGGCGGTGCTATTTATATTGGAATAAGCAAAAATGGATAAGCTGTTGGAATTGATGACATAGATCAAGTGCAATTACAAATAAAAGATAGAATAAAACACAACATTCAACCGTCAACATTAGGATTATTTGACGTAGTTGTTGAAACAATAGATAATAAAGATGTAGTAAAAGTAACAATATCAAGTGGAACTGAAAAGCCTTATTATTTAAAAAAAAGGCAGAACACCAGAAGGATATAAAATATTTGCAATAAACCAATGGGGAGATATTAGAATGCAGGCAAATGGTGAATATACGGTACACCGCTCTGTTTTTAAAGATGCATGTGGAGGCGTTTTTGATGCTGGTGAAGTGTTTCATATAAAAACAAATCTAAATACACCAAATGATCTTTCAAATGCAAGATTAGTATTTTACACAGGAAGAGTTATCAAAATCGATGATGAATCTCAAGCAGGCATATTAAATGGAACTTTTTCAAATATATATTTTTATGAAGATGATGTTTTATTGAAAAATATTACAGAGGATACAGAAGTTATAATAAATAATAATCATACCCTAACAGCAATATGGGAGAAAGAATAAAAATATAACCATAAAAATATCTCATTGAGAATTTTTATGGTTAATTTTTATAAATAAAGAAAAATTTAATTATATGCAATTATTAATTATTATTTTTTTTAACAATTTCTTTTACTTTCTCAATATCCAATTTAGTAAATTTTGCAATGTCTTTTAATGGAACCTTTTGATGAAACATATTTAGAATAATTTGCTCAATGCCAGCTTGAACGCCATTATCAAAACCTTTTGCAGCGATTGCTTTTTGGTCCATTATGTATTTTTCACGTAACTCAGCTAAATAAATTTCATGTTCATCTTGGCTAATATCTTCTAAAACTTTTTTTGCAGCCTTAAGAGAATCATTATTTTTTTCGTCTGACATATTAATCACCTCAGGATTTTTAATAAATTTCACCCAAGTGTCAAGTTCAGTATTTGTGCTGTATTTAGTTATCTTGGGCATTTCTATTATATATAATTGGAAAAGGTCTGTCAATACGTAATCTACATAATCTTTCTCTCGGATATTCCATTGAGTTACATATTTTTCAATACCATTAAAATCCTTTAACTCAAAATCAGCAAACATTATCACAATAGTTTTCTTTAATTCAATATAATTTTGCCCTGATTTAGCATTTTTCTCGTATAACTTGCTCCAATAAAATAGCAACCTTTCTAGTAAATTATTCTTATCAACAACTTGCATTTCGATGTCACAAACAGAATGTTTACCAATATTTGCTTTAATATCAAGAATGCCAAGTTTGTCATCTATAAGATCTTTTTCTAGAATAGGGTTGGTGTCAAGATTAACATTGTAAACAGGTTCTTCCAAAATAGCACTGAGTAAACCAGCAGTAATCATTTCGTTGCCAGCATATCCAAAAATTCTTTTAAAGACATAATCAATAGTAGGGTCAAGTAATTTCAAATAAGCATCTCCTTCTTTCTTTGTAAATTTTTTAGTGGAATAGTAGTAAGGAAAAATTACTACAAAAGAACATTTGAAGCATTTTCAAATGTGATGATTTAAATATGTTGAAACATAAATTAAATTTTAGAATATTTATAAAAAGAAACAATGTGTTTCTATAAAGATAATAACACGAAAGTGATGTATATGCAATTATTTTCGTACATCAAATTATTGCATTTTTCGACATAGCTTTAATAAAAATTCGTTAGGGTATCTACTTAAGGAATCTTTTTCTAATCATATTCTAAGATATTATTCTGAAAAATTCAATACTATATAAAAAATTAATTTAGAAAAGATTTTTACATATTTTTTAAAAGTAATAATTGAAAAAACTTATGAAATCAACAAAAAAATGCTTTTATATTTTATTCTTAAGTAGATACCTTAATGAAGATAATAGAAGTAGTGCAAACAAGTGACTACTACTTTTAGCTATTTAATTCAAAAAGTTAGAGGGTTTTATATATGATAGATACAAAAGAAATAAATAAAAAAGAAAAGAAAACAATAAAGTTTATTATAATATCAGTTTTAATAATATTAGTAATATCTTTAATCGGAGTTGCATTTGCAAGATATGTAACAGAATTAAATGGCAGTACACAAGCACCAATAGCACAATGGAATTTTAATGTAACAGCAGGTAGCAGTCAAAGTTTAAACATAGATTTAGCGGATACAAGACTTGCAAATGATACACAAGAAGTTGATAGAACAAAAGTAGCACCAGGAACAGCAGGAGCATTACAATTTAATATAGATGCCTCAGGAAGTCAAGTATCATTAAAATATGATATAGATTTAAGTTTGACGCAAATACCAGAGAATTTAATATTTTATTCAGATAGTAATATGACAAATGCTATATACAAAGAAAACGGTACAATTCATTTAGACGGATATTTTGGAGCAAATGAAAATAATAAAATAGAAACAAAAACTCTATATTGGCAGTGGGCAATGGAGACTGGCTCAACACAAGCAGAAATTGACGCCAATGATTTATTAGATAGTGCGTGGATGGGAGATGAAATAATACTATGAATACAAGCAACAGGTCAGCAAGTTATGGAAAATCCGATAGAAGGACAGTATGCGGTAACATTTGATGCAAATGGTGGAACATTGCTAGGGTATGGAAATTCTAGTCAAGCAACTAGACAAGTAAAATACGGGGAACAGTATGGTGATTTACCAACACCCGTCAGGGAAGGCTATACTTTTAAAGGATGGAATGGAAAAAATAAAATAAATTATAGTGAAGGAGAATTGATGTATTCTTCTATAATTGATGGAAAAGTAGTTTTAGATGCTTCAAGTTTAGAAGGAAATATTGGAAGACGTGTTGACATTCAAAAATACAATAACAATTCTTTTATAGGTACTATTTTTTCAAGTTATGAAAATCGATTTCATTCATGTACTTTTGTAAAGGACAATACTTTTGATAATATACGACTTAAAATAAATACAACAAAAAGCAATCCTTATATACAATTTTTTTTGACAAATCTGACAAATGGGGAAGATTATACTATATCATTTAATGTTGAATCAAAAGCAGAAGCAAGAGCCGTAATATCAAATATTCAATTAGAAAATGGAACCGTAGCAACTAAATATGAGCCATACTACATAACTTCATCAACCGAAGTAGTCCAAAATCAAAACCACACTCTAACAGCAATATGGGAACCAATATCAAATAATCCGTAACAAATAAATATATAATAGTTGATAGATAAATTATATAAAAATGTTAATCCACTCTTGCAATATCCAACAACTTATGCTAAATTAATAACATAAACTGATTGATAATTCTATCAATCGTCAAGAGAGCCAAAAGTTGTAAATAACTACTTCGCCCGCACCAAATACCAGTAGTTCGAACTACTGGTATTTTTTTACAAAAGATTATGGATTAAGGAGGAAATATTTATGAATAAAAGAATAATAAGTTTTTTAGGAATTATGATTATAATTATTTTTTCACTAACAGGTTGTGATTTAGAAAAGAAGATTGTAACTTATAACAGTACTAACAATGAAGAAATTGAAAGTGTATTAAGCACTACTAAAGATATAAATTTACGTGATTTAGATGGAAATAAAACTAATTATATATTTACATATAACAATGAAAACTTTTCAGCAAAATATACAAAAGACAATTGGCATATAGAAGATTCATACAAAATAACTAATGCAAAAGATATTGGCTTAATATGCCAGGCTTTAATAGATGTTCATCCAATTCACGGAAAAGATATGAAATCATATAGAACTGTTGATGATTTAGTTTATGAGTGGCAACAACATAACTTAGCATATACTATTCTTCCTGATGATAACTCATGGAAAGAACATGCAAAAGATGTTGATTTAAATCCAGATGACCAGGGAAAAAGTCTTGAGGAAATGTATGAAGATAGAACAGGTAATGAATTAGATATTGAAAAATTAAAAAATAGTCAGAAGTTACAAAGGGTTAAGAATAGTAGTAAAGTTCAAAAGATGAAAAATATGGTAAAAGGATTTTTGAATAATTAGTAAAAACATTGAAATTTCTAAGAAAAAATAAAGTTAAATATTCTTGTAAAATTTTGTAAAAAAATATTGAAAAAATAATGTACTTATGCTACTATTAAATTGTAGAAAATCTATAAATAATAGGGGAGGAAATAGCATGGTAAAAAACAGAAATATAGTATTACAAATAGTATTAAGTATAGTAACATGTGGAATTTATGGTATTTACTGGTTTATTACTTTAACAGATGATGCTGCAAGAAAAGCAGATGATGCAAGTTTAAGCGGTGTTAAAGCATTTTTATTATCAATAGTAACATGTGGAATCTATGGTATTTACTGGTACTATAAAATGGGTAAAACATTAAAAGTTGCTGGTGATAAAAACGGAGTAGCTGTTGATGATAACGCTGTTTTATATTTAATACTTGGATTATTTGGTCTTGGAATAGTTGCTTATTGCATTATGCAAAGTGACTTAAACAAAATGGCTGATGTTCAAGCTTAATTTATGAAAAGAAAAGATTATATAATAATTGTAATCTTTGTAACTTTAATGGCAATACTAGTTCTAACAGAACGTATTGCCATTCCTTGTATATTCAATAAAGTTACAGGATTATACTGTCCAGGTTGTGGAATAACAAGAGCAATTAAGGCATTACTAAAAGGAAATTTTAGTGAGTCATTCCATAACAATGTATTATTATATACTGTAATTCCATTATTAATTTTAAACGAAATTATTTATAGATTAACAAAAAAGAAATATAAAAAAGCATATAATGTAATAATAACAGTATTACTTATAGTTGCTATTATTTTTGGAATTTTGAGAAACTTTTCTCAATTTTCTTATTTAGCACCTATAGAATATTAGAAGTAATAAAGGATGTGCAAAAATGTTTGATAATTGGGACGAGTTAGAGAGTTCGATAAAGGATTGTAGAAAATGTCAATTGTGTATAAATAGAAATAATATTGTTTTTGGTGAAGGAAATAAACAAGCAGATATAATGTTCATTGGAGAAGGACCAGGCGCAGATGAAGATAGTCAGGGAATTCCTTTTGTAGGAAAAGCTCGGACAACTTATGGATAAAGCTTTTGCAGGAATAGGGATTAATCGTGATGATGTATATATTGCTAATATTGTAAAATGTCGTCCTCCAGCAAATAGAGTTCCACATGATGATGAAGCTATGGCATGTTTAGATTATTTGAGAAATCAAGTGATATTGGTGAAGCCAAAAATTATAGTACTTTTAGGAAGTACTGCTTTGAAAAATATTTTAGGAAAAGAGTTTGGAATAACATCTGCTCGTGGAAATTGGCTTGAAAGAAAAGGAATTTTTTATATGCCAACATGGCATCCTGCTGCATTATTAAGAGATGAAGCAAAAAAAATTGATTTTTGGCGTGATTTAAAACTTGTTAAAGAAAAAGCAGAAATTATTTGCAAAAAAGATAGTTTGTAGCAAAAAAGTGTATAATAATAAGAGCTTGAAAAAGAAATCGTGTAGAATAAAAAGTGCGTAAGATAAGAAAACGTGCATAAAAAAGTGCGTAAGATAAAAACATCTATATTATATGAAGGTGGTGGCTAAGTTTGGAGGAAACTATTACTAAAATAGCAGAGAAAATTAAGCAAAATGGCGGATGTTTATATTTGGTTGGTGGAGCTGTAAGAGATGAATTATTAGGAATTAAAAATAACGATGAAGATTATTGTGTCGTGGGATTATCGCATGATAAATTTTTAGAATTATTTCCAGAAGCATTTTCAAGAGGAAAAGCATTTGAAGTTTTTGATATGTATGGCAAAGAGTTTGCTCTTGCAAGATTTGAAAAAAAGACTGGAAAAGGACATAAAGAATTTGAAATTATTGCAAATAAAGAGATTACTATATATGATGATTTAAAAAGAAGAGATTTAACAATTAACTCTATTGCAAAAAATGTTTTAACAGGAGAGATTGTTGATCCATTTAATGGAAGGGAAGATTTAAAAAATCATATAATAAGAGCCACTTCAGAAAGCTTTTCAGAAGACCCTTTACGAGTTTATAGAGCTGCTAGATTTGCATGTAAATTTAAATTTGATGTTGAAGAAAAAACTATAAAATTAATGAATTCACTAAAATCAGAATTAGATGAATTATCTGTGGAAAGAGTTTTTGAGGAATTTAGAAAAGCATTATCATATGATAAGCCATCAATATTTTTTGATGTATTAAAAAAATCTGATGTTTTAGATGTTCATTTTATTGAAATATATAGATTAATTGGAGCTTTGCAACCAGAAAAATATCATCCAGAAGGGGACGCGTATAATCATTCTATGTTAGCTTTAGATATGAGTGCTACTCTATCAAATGACGAGAAAATAAGATTTTCTGCATTAGTTCATGATTTAGGAAAAGGAGTAACACCAAAGGAAATGTATCCTCATCATTATGGACATGATGAAAAAGGTGTTGATGAAGTAAGAAAATTTGGTAATAGATTAAAAATGCCGAATGATTGGATTGCGTATGGAAAAGTAGCTGCTAAAGAGCATATGAAGGGGGGAATTTTTTATAAAATGACCCCAAGTAAACAAGTAGATTTTATAGAAAGAGTTTATAAAACAAAGTTAGGATTAGAAGGTTTGGAGATTATTGTTGAATCAGATAGAAATTGCAGAGGAATAAATGATAAAGTAATAAAGTTTGCAAATCTTGGAAATGAAATAATGAATGAAATTAATGGTGATTTTATAAAAGAAAAATTTGGAATTGAAGACGGGGTAAAATTTAAACAAAAAATGCATGAGCAAAGGATTGTTTTGATTAAGAAAAAATTGCAAAAATTTGACTTTTTATAAAATTTATTGTATTATAAGAAAGTAACTTTGTATATAAAACTATTTGAAAAATAGTATAGGAGGAATATAAAAATGGGAGAAGTTATTGTTATAACATCAGGAAAAGGTGGAGTAGGTAAAACAACAACAACAGCAAACTTAGGTGCTGCACTTGCGTTATGTGGAAAAAAAGTTGTATTAGTCGATACTGATATTGGTTTAAGAAACCTTGATGTAGTAATGGGATTAGAAAATAGAATTGTTTATGATATAGTTGATGTTGTTGAAGAAAAATGTAAATTAAAACAAGCATTAATTAAAGATAAAAGATTTGAAGAATTATTCTTATTACCTGCTGCTCAAACAAGAGATAAAAGTGCTGTAAATGAAGAGCAAATGATTGATTTGACAAATAAGCTTAAAGAAGAATTTGATTATATTATTGTAGACTGTCCAGCAGGAATTGAACAAGGCTTCAAAAATGCTATTGCTGGTGCTAATAGAGCAATTGTTGTAACAACAGCTGAAATTTCTTCTATAAGAGATGCTGATAGAATAATAGGTTTATTAGAAGCGGCAGAAATAAAAAATCCTGAATTAGTAATTAACCGTTTAAGACCTAATATGGTTAAAAGAGGAGAAATGATGGATGTAGAAGATATAGTTGATTTACTTTCAATTGAGTTAATTGGGGTTGTTCCAGATGATGAATACATAATTACTCAAACTAATAAGGGTGAACCTGCTGTATCAAATAAAAAAGCTCCTTCAGGAAAATGCTATATGGAAATAGCAAGAAGAATATTAGGTGAAAATTTGGATGTAACTATTCCTGGTAGAGATGAAGGAATATTCTCAAGAATATTTGGTATTTTTAGAAGAAAATAGTTACTATTTTTGGAGGGATTTAAAATGTTAGAAAATTTTACAACATTTATTAAGAAAAAAGGAAAAAAAGAGCCATCAGATAAATCTAAAAATGCAGCAAAAGAGAGATTACATTTAGTTTTAATGCAAGATAGAGCAAATGTTTCAGCAGATTTCCTTGAAATGATGAAAATGGAAATTGTTGATGTTATAAAAAAATATATAGATGTTGATGAAACAGATATGGATGTTAAGTTAGAAAATAGAGTAAATGATGATGGAACATCAGGAGCACCTGCTTTATATGCTAATATTCCTATTGTTGGAATAAATGAAGATAAGAAAAAGGAAAGTAATGAAATTGCAAAAGCAAAACAAGTTGAACTTGAATTAGAAAAAAAGGCAGAGCTAGAAAAAGCTGAGAAAGAAAAGAAAGCTAGAGCTTTAAAAAGAAGAACAGCTTTGGCTAAAAAGGCTGAAGAAAAAGAGACAAAAACAAAAATAGCTACAAAATCTACAGCTACAAAATCAACAACTGCAAAGAAAACAACAACTGTCAAACAAACTAGAAAAGTTAAAGGTGAGGCAGTAGTTTCAAAAAAGGAAAACGAAGAAAATAAATAAAATATTTTATATATGATTTAAATAGAAGGTATAAATGTTATCTTCTATTTATTTTATATAAAAGGAAATTTCTAAATAGCAGGGTTAAAAGGCATATAATCTAAAATGCTTTTTATATTTAATTTTTTATAAATATAGGGTATAATATAAAAAAGTAAAACATATTTAAAGGAGATAACATTGAGTAAGAAGTTTTTAAAGAATATAGAATGGTCAATTTTAATTTGTGTTGGAATTTTAATTGCAATTGGTTGTGTTGCATTATATTCAGCAACTCAAAGCACAGAACATGATGAATTAATAAAACAATTAGTATGGCTAGGAATTAGTATTCCTATTGTAATAGGAATTTTTTCAATAGATTATGAATTAATTATAAAGTTTTCCCCAATAGGATATGGAATAATGCTGGTGTTGCTAGTTGCTGTATTATTTACACATCCGATAAATGGGGCAACAAGTTGGTTTATAATGGGACCAGTTTCAATTCAACCATCTGAATTTACAAAAATATTTGTTATACTAGCATTAGCTTTTTGTATATCCAAAATACAAGAAGAGGGAAAAAGCGAAATAAGTAGGCCTTCAAAACTAGGGCTTTGCTTACTTGTTGTTGCTGTTCCAATTTTATTAATAATAAAACAACCTGATTATGGTACAGCTATTGCATTTATTATAGCAACAATGTTTATGCTATTTGCATCTGGCATAAATAAAAAATATATTATAGTATCTTTAGCATTAATTGTCATTATTTTACCATTAATGTATTTGTATATTTTACCAGACCATGCAAAAACAAGAATAGATGTGTTTTTAAATCCGGATTTAGACCCAAGAGGATCTGGATATAATATAATTCAATCAAAACTAGCAATTGGTTCAGGCCAATTATTAGGAATGGGTGTAAAACAAGGAAATCAAACACAATTAGGGTATTTATATCCTAAAACAACAGATTTTATTTTTTCAGTTATTGGTGAAGAAATGGGATTTGTAATTGCAGGATTAGTTATAGTGTTATATGTTGTTCTTATAACTAAAATTATTTATATAGCAAAAACTGCTAAAGATGATAAAGGTTCATATGTTGCTATTGGAATAGCTGGAATATTTATATTCCATATGGTTGAAAACATAGGAATGACAATGGGATTGCTACCTATAACAGGTGTTCCACTTCCATTTGTTAGTTATGGAGGAAGTTCACTTTTAACTAATTTGATTTTAATTGGTTTAGTTCTTAATATTAGTGGAAGAAGAAAGAAATCTTTATTTATAGAGTAAGAAAGAGAGAAGAAATGAAGGAAAATTATATAAAAAAATTAAAAGTAGGAGATGTTGAGCTTAAAAATAATGTATTATTGGCTCCAATGGCAGGTATTACTGATAGGGCTTTTAGAATTATTTGTGAAGAATTTGAGCCAGGGCTTGTTTGTACTGAAATGGTTAGTGGAAAAGGTCTATTTTATGATGATAAAAAAACAGATTTATTACTAAATATGAAAGATGAAAAAAGACCTATTTCAGCCCAAATTTTCGGCAATGATGTTGAAGCTATGAAATATGCTGCAAAATATGTTAGCAAAATTGCTGATATAGTTGATATTAATATGGGCTGTCCTGCGCCTAAAGTTGTAAAAAATGGTGATGGAAGTAAACTTTTATTAAATTTACCATTAGTTGAGGAAATTGTTACAGAAGTTGTAAAAGCATCAAGTGTTCCGGTTACAGTAAAAATAAGAAAAGGTTGGGATTCAAATAATATTGTTGCAGTTGAGGCAGCGAAAATTATTGAAAAAGCAGGAGCTTCAGCAATTACTATCCATGGCAGAACAAGAGCAGAGTTTTATTCAGGAGTTGCTGATTGGGATATTATAAAAAAAGTAAAGCAAAGCGTAAATATTCCAGTAATAGGAAATGGAGATATAAAATCAAAAGAGGATGCAAAAAAAATGTTTGAAACAACTGGTGTTGATGGAATAATGATTGGAAGAGGTGCACTTGGTAACCCATGGATTTTTAAAGAAATAATTGAAGGTGAGAATTCTGAAGAAATCTCAAATGAGGAAAAATTAAGGGTTATTTTAAAGCATATTGATTTGGAAATACAAGATAAAGGCGAGTTAACTGGAATAAGAGAAATGAGAAAACACATTAGCTGGTACATAAAAAATGGTAAAGATGCTTCAAAATTTAGAGCAAAGGTTAATATGATTGAGGACAGACAAGAATTAGAGGCATGTATAAAGGAATATTTTAATAGTTTATGAATATGATTTCAATAATTAAATGGTATAGTTTGAAACATTTATATTTTTCAAACTATACTTATTTAAATAAAACAAGAAAGGGATGGATTTCATTATGAAAAACAAGAAAATGTTTTATTTTTTAATTATTGGGATTATTTTTTTGTTTATTATATTTTTTATAATTTTTAAATTTTTCAATTATAAAAATACTAAAATGGGAAATAATATAGTTGATAAAACTTTAAAAGAAATTGAAGAATATATTTTAAATATTAATTCATATGATGCTGAAATAGAGGTTAAAGTTGAAAGTAATAAAAACACTAATAAATATATTATTGAACAAAAATACACATCGCCAAATATATGTAATCAAAAGGTTATAGAACCCAAAAACATTGAGGGATTAACTGTTAAATATGATGGAAGTAATTTGGAAATTACAAATTCAAAATTAAGTTTAAATACGATTTATGAAAATTATACATATTTAGCAGATAATGTTTTATGGTTAAGTGACTTTATTGAAAAATACAAAACAAATGGTGGAACTATTACTGAAGAAAATGGAATTATAATAATGGAGGTCAAATTAGGTAATAATAAATATTCAAATTGTGAGAAATTATATATTGACAGAAATGCTAATAAAATTACCAAATTGGTTATTGAGGACGAGAACCAAAAAAGTAGAATCTACATAACATATAATAAGATAGAAATTTGTAGTTTAAGTAAAGAAGATGTATTAGCATTTAAAACGCAATTTATGTACGCAAAAGATATTTAATAAACAAATAACTACATTTTATCTATCTAATATTTAAATATATTAATAAATGTTTTATCCAGAGAAATAGTAGGAGTGATTAAAATGATAGTTAAAAGAGGAGATATGTTTTATGCTGATTTAAGTCCAGTTGTAGGTTCTGAACAAGGAGGAATTAGACCTGTTATTATAATTCAAAATGATGTGGGAAATAAACATAGTCCAACAGTAATAGCTGCTGCAATTACATCACAAACTGGAAAAAATAAATTGCCTACACATATTGAAATTGAGTCAAAAAATAATGGATTAAAATCAGATTCTGTTGTACTAACTGAGCAAATTCGTACAATTGATAAAAGTAGATTAAAAGAAAAAATAGGTCATATTGATGATACTATTATAATGAATAAAATTAATAATGCATTGGGTGTAAGCTTTGGTTTATGACGTTTAAAATGTAAAAAAGAAGGGAGAGCAATTAAGGTTGCTCTCCTAATGTTATTTCTATATCTTTATAATCATCATCTCTATAAACTTTTAGATTTACTTTATCACCAATTTTATGAGTGTTTTTAATTTCATTTAATTCGTCCATTGTTTTTATTGCTTTACCATCAATTTCAGTTATTATGTCATATTGTTTAATTCCAGCTTTTTCAGCAGAAGAAAATTCTTCAACAGAAACTACATAAACACCTTCAACAAGCTTATATTTTTTAGCTGTTTGTTCATCAATATTTCTTCCTGAAATTCCAATAAAAGGTCTTTTAACTTTTCCATCAGATATTAATTGTTCATAAATATCTTTTGTTGAATTAATAGGTATAGCAAAACCAATTCCTTCTACTCCAGTTCCTGAAAGTTTTAAAGTGTTTATACCAATTACTTCTCCTTTTGAATTAACTAATGCTCCACCACTATTACCAGAATTTATTGCTGCATCTGTTTGGATAACTGTATAACTTTTTCCCTCTGATGTGATTGTTCTATTTGATGCACTAATAATACCAGCTGTTACAGTTGATTCCATACCTAAAGGATTTCCAACAGCCATTGAAAATTCTCCAACTCTAATTGAATCAGAATCACCAAGAATTGCGGCAGGTAGATTATTTTTGTCTATTTTTATAACAGCTAAATCAGTTGTTTCATCTGTTCCAATTATTTTAGCTTCGTAAGTATTTTCATCATTAAATAGTTTTACAGTTATTTTATTTGCTTGACTTACTTGATAAAATGATGATGTAGCTGAAGTATTTACAACATGATTATTTGTTAAAATATATCCATCTTCACTAATTATAACACCTGAACCTGTTGCAGATGCTGTAGATTGCATTGAATAGCCATAATATGGTGAATTTATAGTATATTCTACTGTTATTCCAACAATAGAAGGTAAAACTTTATTTGCAGTGTATATGCTTGTATCTGAATAATTTTCTAAGGATACTAAGTTAGTATTTTCAACTGGTTCTATTAAATTAGGTGTGTTGTTATTTGATGTTGTTTCTACGACTGAATTGCTTGTGTTTTTAATTTTTAAAACATCAGACAGCTTGTCCTTGAAAACAGGCATTTTTAAATATAATACAAGTACTAAAGATGTTCCTAAAATACCAGAAACAAATGGAACAAAAACACCTCTGAAAAATCCAATTTTAGCTCTTTTTTTTGATGAGCTTGAATCAACAGTTTTAAAAAATTCATTATCATCCATGATAAAATCATTCCTTTCTTTTTTGCGTAATTATATAATAACCTAAACTAATAGTATAATACAATATGTTTGTGAATTTTTTGTGAAAATGAGGTTAATATTTATGAAAAATTTGCATTATTATCAAATATATAATATAATTCAGAAAATGGAGGAGAGAAATTATGAAGCAAGTAAAAGGAAAAAGTTCTATAAAATTAATTGTGGCAATTATTGTAATAGCAGTAGTTGTGGGATTTGGAGCAAAGTATACTATAGATTTTATCCATAAAGAAAAAGTAAAAAATTTGCAGGCTGATTTATTATTAGTAAAAGCAAAAATCGAAATATGTAAAGGAAATCATGATATGAATAAAGATGAAAATCCTTTACAAGGTGTTCAGTTAACACAATTACCGGAAAGTATTGATATTAAGGATTTCTTAGATAAAAGAGTAATTTCTGAAGAAGAATATGAAAAATACTATTTATTAGATTCAGAAGCTTTAGAAAAAATTGATTTAAAAGAACTTGTTAATAAATATCCAGGTTATTTTATAGTTGATTATGATAATTATGAAGTAATTTATTCTGAAGGATATGAAAATGAAAATCGATTATGGTGTTATAAAGTTTCAGATATTAATAAATTACCTGAAAGTAACAATAATCAAGTTTTAAATAATGAAGAAAATAATCAGGAAAATAGTGAAGAAAATAATCAAGAGAAAAATGAAGAACAAACAGAAGAAACAACAAAAGAATAAATATTGATAAAACAGAAGGAAAAGAAGGATAGTAAAATGAAGGAAAAAGAATTATTAAGATTACAAGAATTAAAAAAAATAGAAGAGGATATTTATTCACAAGGAATGGAATATATTTGTGGAATTGATGAAGCTGGTAGAGGACCTCTTGCTGGACCTGTGGTTGTTGCAAGTGTTATAATGCCTAAAGATTCAATGATTGAAGGTGTTAATGACTCAAAAAAGGTTTCAGAGAAAAAAAGAGAAAAATTATATGATGAAATTATCGAGAATGCTATAAGTTATAGTGTTGGAATCGTTGATCAAAAAGAAATAGATAGAGTTAATATTTTAAATGCAACAAAAGCAGGTTTAACCGAATCAATTCGAGGGTTAAAAGTTAAGCCAGATATTATTTTAGTTGATGCTTTAAAAGGAATTGATACTTGTGGAATTCCATATCAATCAATTATAAAAGGTGATGCAAAATGTTATTCTATTGCAGCAGCTTCAATAATTGCAAAGGTTACAAGGGATAGAATAATGAGACAATGGCACGAAATTTATCCTGAATATAATTTTATACAACATAAAGGGTATGGAACAGCTGCACATATTGCAGCTATAAAGGAGCATGGCTTATGTCCATTACATAGATTAAGCTTTGTAAAAAATATTATTGATAAAAATTGACACATTTTTTGATGTGTCTTTTTATGGTATGTGAGACTATGTTAAAAATAAAATAAATATATAGTTAGATTAAGAAGGGAGAATTTTTAATGAATATATTAGACATTATTGCTAAGAAAAGAGATAAAAAAGAATTATCAAAAGAGGAAATTGATTTTTTTATAGAAGGATATACAAATGGAACTGTTACTGATTATCAGGCAGCAGCATTAATTATGGCAATTTATTTAAATGGAATGACAAATAAAGAAATTACTAATTTAACATTGGCAATGGCATATTCTGGCGAGGTATTAGACTTATCAAAATTAGGCGAAATAGTAGTAGATAAGCATAGTACAGGAGGAATAGGGGATAAAATAACTCTTATTTTAATGCCAATTATTTCTGCGTTAGGTGTTCCAGTTGCCAAAATGTCTGGTAGAGGATTAGGTTTTACAGGAGGAACTGTTGATAAATTGGAATCCATTCCAGGTTATAATACACAAATAACAGTCGATGAATTCATTGAAAATGTTCAGAAAATTGGGATAAGTTTAATGGGGCAAACTTTAAATTTGGCACCAGCAGATAAGAAAATATATGCATTAAGAGATTCAATAAGCTGTGTTGAAAATATTTCTTTAATTGCATCAAGTATTATGAGTAAAAAAATTGCTGCAGGTGCTACTAAAATCGTATTAGAGGTTACAGTAGGTAATGGAGCTTTTATGAAAAATATTGAAGATGCAAAAAAACTATCTGAAACAATGATTAATATAGGAAAATTGGCTGGAAAAGAAACAGTATGTATTTTAACAAATATGGATGAGCCATTAGGATATTCAATAGGAAATAATTTAGAGGTAATAGAAGCAGCAGAAGCACTTCAGGGAGATATGGAAGAAGATGTTAAACAAGTAGTTTTGGAACTTGGAAGTTATATGATAAAGCTAGCAGGAAAAGGAGATAACATAGAAGAAAACAAGAAAAAAATGATAGAATGTATAGATAATGGTTCTGCATATATGAAATTCTTGGAATTAATAGAAAATCAAGGTGGAGATGTTTCATATATTAATGATGTTTCCAAATTTGAAAATGCTAAATATGTATATCCGATTTTATCTGAAAAAACAGGGTTTGTTAAAAATGTTAAAGCAGAAAAGTTAGGAAAAATTTCTTGTGAATTAGGTGCAGGAAGAGTAAAGAAAGAAGATATTATTGATAATCAGGTAGGTTTGATTATTAATAAAAAAATAGGGGATAAGATTGAAAAGGATGAAATTATTGCTATAATTCATGCAAATGATGAATTAAAGCTAAAAAAGGCTGTTGAAGAAATTATGGATTGTTTTGAAATCTGTGAAGAATTTGTGGAAAAACCACAAGTAATTTTGGGGATAGTTGAATAAGGGAAATGGTTCTAAAAATCAAATCACCTCGGAAATAATGGATGAATTTTGTCGAAAGATGTAGATGGGGTGCAATATAATTTAAATGGAGCACAGACGCGCAGTTTGGCGAGGTTTGGCAAAAATAATAAAAGGAACAAACTAAACAAAAACTTTTTTCTTGTTTATTGTTCCTTTTATTTTTTGTCAAATCCAAGCCAGCAAGTCTGCGGAATTTAATTATATTGACCCCATCGACATCTTTCGACAAAATTCATCCATTATTTCCGAGGTGATTTGATTTTTAGAACCATTTCCCTTATTCGACTATCCCAAAAAATCTAATGTGATCCAGAATCTAATTCATCCTGCAAGGTTATTGTGATAACACTGCCTTCTTCAACATTAGTTCCAGCAATAGGGTCTTGGCTGACTACCTTACCATTTCCAACGATTTTTACATTTAAATTATTTGTTAATAACGTGTTTTTTGCTTTAACAGCAGTAAGCCCTTTTAAATTTGGAACTTCAACTGATATACTTTCAGAATTTTTACTTGTATATAATTTTGCAACAGCACCTTTTAATAAATCTGTTCCTGGTTTTGGAACTTGTTCAGATACTATTGAATCATCATTACTTGTTGTATCACATTTAAATCCAGAATCCTCAAGTATTTTTTTAGCCTGTGCAATTGTTTTGTTTCTAACATCAGGCATTTTTGATGTTTGCAAGCTATTATATGTGTCTGTAGGTGTTGTTGTTATAGTTGAGTTATTTGAAGGTATTTCCATATATGGCAATACTTCAGATAAAACTTGAGCAACAACAGGTGCAGCAATTTGACCACCATAGTTATTATTTTCAGCTGGGTCATACAATGTTAATAAAACAGCAACTTTTGTATTCTCAACAGGAGCAATAGCTAAGAAGGAAGCAACATAACCTTCTTCTTCACGTCCTGGAGGTGGTTCAGATGTTCCTGTTTTTCCACCAACATTATATCCAGAAACTTGTCCATATTTACCGCCACCTTCAACAACAACAGATTCCATCATGCTTCTAACTTGTTCAGCTGTTTCAGAAGATATAACTTGTCTTACTTGTTTAGGCTCAATTGTTGTAATAGTATTTGTATCCGTGTTTTCTATTGATTTAACAATTCTAGGTTGCATTAAAATACCATCATTTGCAATAGCACAAACAGATGAAATCATCTGTAAAGGCGTGATTGTAAATCTTTGCCCAAATGAAGTTGTTGCAAGTTCTACAGGACCAAGTTTATCTAATTCATGGAATGTACCAACAGCCTCTCCAGCAGTTGCAATTCCAGTTTTACTAAATAATCCAAATGCATCGAAATATTTATATAAAGTTTCTTTTCCAATTTTTGCACCTAACTGCATAAATGCTGGGTTACATGAATGCTCTAATGCTTCTCTTAATGATTGATATCCATGTCCAGAGGTCTTAGCACATTTTATTTTTGTTCCATAAATATCTTGATATCCTATACATGAAAAAATACCTGGAGTATCTGTTTCAACAATATTTTCTTCTAATGCAATTGCAGATACTAAAACTTTAAAAACTGAACCCGGTTCATAAGTATTTGTGACAGCAGGGTTTTTCCACATATTTTGAAGAGCTGTACTTTTACTAGAAGATGAAAGTGTATCCCAATTTTTTGCTAATGTTGAGTTTGGTGTAAATGGCTGATTTAAATCATAATCAGGGTATGAAGCCATTGCTAAAATATCACCAGTGCTAGGATCCATAACAATAATATTTCCACCACGATTACATTGATTATCTGCTACAGCTTGCTTTAGATATTTCTCAGCAATAGTTTGAATATTGTAATCAATTGTCAAAGTAATATTACTTCCATTTTGAGGTGGAATATAATTTTCATTTTCATTAGAAATAATATCCTGAGCAGCATCTTGTGCTGTTGTGATTTTACCAGGAGTTCCTGTTAAAACTGAATTCCAGTAATATTCAATTCCTGCTAAACCTTGATTATCATCACCACAAAAACCTATTAAATTAGATGCTAAATTATTATAGTAGTAATATCTTTTTGTATCTGTATCTATATTAATTCCTGAATATATTTCGTTTTCGTCCATCCATTCTTTTAATTTATTAATTTTATCCTCTTCAACTTTTTTTGCAATTGTTTGAACAGAATTAGTACTTGTAACTTTTTTGAAAACGTCATCATAATCTAATTCAAAAATCTCTGAAAACGCCTTTGCAACTTTAGTTTGAAGCTCAGAAGTTTGTTCTTGAGAATCCTCAACTATAAATTTTTGAGGATTAATTGTAACTGTATCAACTTTTGCACTTATTGCCAAAGGTTTTCCAGTTGAATCATAAATTGAACCTCTACTTGGACTTATAATTCTACTTGTTGTTTGTTGCTTTGTAGCAGCTTCCTTTAAACTAGGCCCTTTTATAAATTGCAACCAACCAATTCTAAGAACTAGAGATGTTAATAAAACAACTATTAAAATCATAAAAAATAGCAATCTACTAGATTTGCTTATAGTATTAGAGTTATCGCTTTTCTCTTTAATTCCTCTTTTTCTTATATTCTTTTTTCTATTGTTTGAATTCATATTTCACCATCTTTTCTTATAGTTTAATATTAAAAATATTTTATAGTATGTTATTAGTAAAGTCAAGTAGTTAAGACTTTTTTTAAGCATTTAAAACTAAAGAAAAAGTTTAATAGTTCACTAAAATATATTGTAAAAATATATCCAATAATTCCAGCTTTTGGAATTAATAAATAGATAAGAAAAATACTTGTTAATAAATCTATTATATTAATTTTTAAAACAGCAACTTGTTTATCTAAGCCCTTTAAAATAGCATCAACAACACTATCTATGTACATTATAGGAATAAGTGGGGCAAGAATTTTTACATATATAACTACACTATTTGATTTGTATAAAACCTTGCTTAATTGTGATGCAAATAGAAAAATTAAAATAGATATAATTATCGAAAAAATTAGAGTACATTTTATTGTTTTTTGAGTATTTTTTTTTATTCTTGAAAACTCAGATCTAGTATTAAATTGTGCAAATTCTGGAATTAATAAATTGCTAAAAACAAGTATAATTGTGTTAGGAAATAAAATTAAAGGCATTGCCATTCCTGAAATTAAACCATAACTTGCTAAAGCCTGTTCACAACTTTTCCCATTTTTTTGAAAACCTATTGGAATTAAAACTTGTTTAATTGTAGATAATCCAGAACGAATAAAAGAGGTTAAACCAACAGGAACGGTTATTTGCAAAATTCTTTTTTCAAAACAAGAATTATTACTACTATATTTTGACAATTTTTTCTTATCAATGTTATATAAAGTATAAATATATATAAATGAAATTATTTCAGAAATTATATTTCCTAAAATGAGTGATATACATATATATTCAAGTCCACAAGGCATAAAATGATTTAAAAAAAATGATATAAAAACCACTTTTAATATATGTTCTAAAATGTTATCAGAAGCAGGTTTTAATGTGTTCCTAATAGCCGAGAAATAGCCTGATAAACAAGAAGATGCGGATATAAAAGGTAGTGATATTGAAATTATATAAAATGGTAATGGAGATATCTTATTATTTAGCCAGGTTTTACAAATATAGGGCGAAAATGTATATAATAAAAACATTGCTAAAAAACTAAAAATAATACAAAAAAATAGACATTTTCTAACAACGAGTTTAATATTACCAATATTACCATTAGCAATTTCTTCTGCAACAATTTTTGTTGTTGCTAGATTGATTCCAGATAGTGAAATTGTTATTGCAAATACATATACAGACATTACTAAACCATATAGTCCAACGGCTTCTGAACCAATTTTTTGAGATATATATGAATTAAAAAAAATAGAAATACATCTTAATATTAAAGAGGTAATTGTTAGTATTATTCCATTTATAAAAAATGTTTTGATTGGTTTCATTTTTTTTAAAGCTCCTTATCTTTTTTTTAAGTATATTTATTAGAAAAGAAAATATGTGCAAAGAAATTTAAGGTTACTGTTTAATACTTTTTTTGAAATAAATCGCCGGAATCGTAGAATTATGTAGCGTTCAGAAATATAATTAATACTCCGTTCGTTTGCTGGCGTTGTAGTTTTGGTGGAAGACAGAATGTGGGGGCGCCAAACTGCGCACTCCACTTCGTATTAATATATTTCTGAACGCTACATAATTCTACGATTCCGGCTACTCAAAAGACAAAAGTGTTAAACTGTAACAAATTAAGTGCTGGTAAATTTAGAAGATTTGTGTTATAATGCTTGTAATTTATGCGTAAAAGAAAGAATCAAAATAAAAAAATAGAAAGGAATGTTTTAAATACATGAAAAAAATATTGTTTATAACTGCAATGGAAAAAGAAGGAAAACAAATTGCTGGAACTTTAAAAATGAAAGAAATAGAAGAAAATTTATTTGAAAATAGTGAAAAAGGTTTAAGATTGCTAATAACAGGGGTCGGAAAACAATTAACAGCAATTAATTTAACACAATATTTGGGAAAAAATGGAAAACCAGATTTAATTATAAATATAGGATATGCTGGTTCAACAGATATTCCTATTGGAAAATGGGTTAACATTTTGAGAGTTTATAATTATGAATGGGATATTCCTGGAGAAGAAAAATATGTAATGCTAGCTGGTGGAAGCCAAAAACTAAAAGTAATTGAGAATACTGAAATTGAAAAAGTTGAATGTTATTCTTCTGAAAGTTTTGTTACAGAAACAGATATAACTGAAACAGTAGCATTTGATATGGAATTACATTCAATATCTCTACTATGTGATTTATTTGATATAGAATTGATGGCACTAAAGAAAATTAGTGATAATTTGAGTTTAGGTGATTACTATAATAATTTATCAAAAGATGAGGTATTTGAATTAGTTAGCTGTTTAGAAATATTATCTAAAAATAATATTATTTAATAATAGAAAAATAATTGTTAGGAAGATAATGTAACACAAAACAAAAAAGCCTTTATATTGACAGAGTTACATAAATAATATATATTATATGTATAAGTTTTTTACACTATAATCCACTTTCAGTTAAAGGAGGGAACACTTATGTTGATACTAACAATCATTTTAGCTGTTACATATGGTTGGATGGATATATACTATGGCGAAGCTAATCATATTGATGTAATCTCATTTTTAGTAATAGGATTTGTGGTATCAGGAATTATTTTTCGGGCTTTTAAAAAATCTGCAAAAAAATTTAGCAACACTGTAACTGATGAAGAATCTCCAAAATTGGAATGTATGGACATTTTTTTCAATACTGTAGATGTAACTACAAATTGGATATTAATATTACAAATACTTTATATAATTACAACCATATTATTTTTCGTATGTGTAAATGGATATATAAAGAGTGATGTAATTAATTCTACTAATATTCTGATAGTTACTGGTATAATCGATGTTTTGATGATTTTAGTATCATACATATCAAGTAAAAAAAGCTTCATTAAATGCATTTTTGCTGTATTTTTTATGGAAGCATTTGCTATAAATACTATAATATTTTTCGGAGTACTATTATTTGTATTTTTTAATGTTGCAATAGCTTGGATAATTTTGTTTGCAGTGATATCTTTGATTTTTTTGAATTGACTGAAAAATGTGGAAAACTCTAGCTGGTATATTTACCAGTTAGAGTTTTTTAATTAACAAAATCTATTGATTTTCAACAAATTATGATATATTATTATCCTATAAATTACAAGTTTGAATTTAAATATAAAACTTTAAACGAAAGGTGAAAAAAGATGTACTTAAAAAGATTAGAATTACAAGGGTTTAAATCATTTGCGGATAAAACAGTGTTAGAATTCAAAGAAGGAATTACTTCAGTTATTGGGCCTAATGGGTCTGGAAAAAGTAATATTTCAGATAGTATTAGATGGGTACTTGGAGAACAAAGTATGAAATCATTAAGAGGAGCTAAATCTGAGGATATTATTTTTAATGGTACTCAAAATAGAAAATCATTAGGATTTGCGGAAGCATCAATCGTTATAGATAATACTGATGGTGCACTTCCAATTGAATATAATGAGGTAACAGTAACTAGAAAAATTTATAGAAGTGGTGAAAGTGGATATTTCATAAATAAAGTGCCATGTAGATTAAAGGATATTCTAGAATTATTTATGGATACAGGTATCGGAAAAGATGGATATTCTATTATTGGACAAGGAAAAATTGATGAGATTTTAAGTAATAAATCAGAAGATAGAAGACATATATTTGAAGAAGCGGCAGGTATAGTAAAATATAGGGTTAGAAAGGGTGAATCAGAGAAAAAGCTTGAACAAACTAAACTTAATTTATTAAGAATTAATGATATTTTATCAGAAATTGAAGCAAATATTGATCCACTAAGAATACAAGCAGAAAAGGCAAAACAATTTTTAGATTTAAGAGAAGAACTAAAAAGCATTGAAATAGGCCTGTTTTTATATAACATAGACTCATATAAAGAAAAATTAGAGCAAGTTGTTAAAGATGAAGACATAATGGTTTCTCAAAAAGATGATGAAGCAGGTAAGCTTGAAAAAATGCAAAAAATCAAAGATGAACTAAAAGCAGAAATTGATAAAATTACAGCTGAAATTGAAACAGTTCAAAATTTAAGCTTTGAAAGCACAAATAAAATTGAGAAATTAAATTCTGAAATAGGGATTGCACATGAAAGAATTTCTAATAATAAATCAAATAATGAAAGATTGGAAAATGAGATTGAAGAAGTCAAAGCAAGAATTTCTGAATTAGAAGATGAGAAAAAGCAAAAAATTGAAAAGAAAAACAATATTTTTACCAATAAAGAAAAATTTGAAAAAGAATTAAAAGAAAAAGAAGAAGAACTTGCAAAATTAACTGAAAAACTATCTTCTAAAGAATTAGAAATTGAGAATCAAAAACAAAAAGTAGAGAAAAACACTGACAGTAAATATGAAATTGGAAATGAAATTAGTACTTTGGAGGCTAATTTTGAAAACTATGAAAAAAGAGAAAAAACGTTAAAAACTGAGATTGCTGAAACTATATCAGAATTAGATGGTTCAAGAACTGATAAACAAGAAATATCTAAAGGATATTTTGATATTGAAGGACAAAAAAATAAAGTTTTGGCTGAAATAGAAAAAATATCTAAAGAAAAAGAAGATGCAACAAATAAAATTCGTGAATTTGAAGATGAAATAAATAGAATTTCTTATGATATTAGAATGAAGGATTCTAGATATAAATTTTTAGTTGAAACTGAAAAAGAAAAAGAAGGATATACAAAAAGTGTAAAATCTTTATTGTTAGATTGTGATAAAAATTCTTCATTAAAATCAGGTGTTGAAGGGGTTTTAGCAAATCTTATTTCAGTTGATAACAAATATCAAACAGCAATTGAAATGGTTTTAGGTGGAGTTCTTCAAAATATAGTTACAGATAATGAACAAACAGCTAAAAAATTAGTAGAGCATTTAAGAAAAAATAACCTAGGAAGAGCATCATTTTTACCAATTTCATCTGTTAAGGGAAACAAAATTGATAAAATAAAAGGAAAATATGATGGACTAATTGGAATTGCTTCAGATTTAGTAAAGTGTGATAAAAAATATGAGCAAATTATTAGCAATTTACTTGGAAGAACAGTTGTTGTTGTTGATATGGATACTGGAATTGAAGTTGCTAAAAATAATAATTATGGATTTAGAATTGTTACATTAAAAGGCGATATTATCAGTAATTCTGGTGCAATTACTGGTGGTTCTGTTAACACAAAAACTGTTAATATTTTAGGTAGAAGTAATGAAATTGAAAAACTTGATAAAGAGATTAAAGAGTTAAAATCAAAATTAGAAGAAGTTACAAAAAATAAGGAAAAATATGAAGTTTCAATATCAAGTGTTATTGAAAAATCAGAGGAATTAGATAATAAGTTAAACGAAATTAATATTGTATATGCAACTGAAAAACAAAAGATTTTATCAATTGAAGATGCTATTGATAAAGTTGCATTAAGACTTGAAAAATTAAAACAAGAAAATGAAAATATTAAAGAATTAAAATCTCAATTATTAAAAGAAAAGGAAGAAAAATTTGCTGAAATTGAGCTTCTTGATAAAGAAAATGCTGAACTAAATAGTGTTATAGAGGAATTTGCTTTATTAAATAAAGATAATCAAAAATATATTGATGATTTAAATTTCGATATAACAAACTTGAGAATTTCAGTATCTTCATTTGATGAAAGTGGAACATCAATTGATGAAATGGTTGAAAGAATTGAGCTTGATATTACTAATAATAAAACAAGTATTGAAAATAAAGAAAAACAAATAAGCGAGATTAGTGAAGAAAATAAAGTTTTAGAAGCTAATATTGTTAATTTCAATAATGAAATAGAAAACATCAAATTAGAAGTTGCAAATAGTGCCGGAAAAGTTGATGAATTAAAGAATATGAGAATTGAAAATAATAAAAAATTAGAGAAAACTGAAAATGAAATAACAGATCAATTCGCTGTTATTGAAGGCTTAAAAGAGCAATTAGTAAAAATCGATGTTAAGAAAACAAAATTTGAACAAGATTTAAAACAAGTTATTGATAATTTATGGGAAGAATATGAAATGACTCCTAATAATTGTGAAAATTATGAAAAACCAAGTAATGTTCAAAATACTCAAAAAGAAGTTAATAAATTGCGTAATAAAATTCGTGATTTGGGAAGTATTAATATTGATTCTATAGAAGAATATAAAAAAGCTAAAGAAAGATATGACTTTATGAGTGAACAAAGATTGGATTTAGAAAATACTCAGGCTAAACTTAGAAATGTTATTACTGAAATGACTAAAACAATGAAAACTCAATTTGCTGAGAAGTTTGCACTGATTAATAAGAACTTTAATGAAGTATTCCAAGAGTTGTTTGGCGGAGGAAAAGCTGAACTTGTTTTGGAGGATGAGGAAAATATCTTAGAATGTGGTATTGATATTAGGGTTCAACCTACTGGTAAGAAGCTTCAAAATATGATGTTATTATCTGGTGGGGAGAAGGCATTTACTGCTATTGCGCTATTATTTGCTATTCTTAAGATTAATCCTGCGCCATTCTGTATCTTAGATGAGATAGAGGCCGCTTTGGATGATGTTAATGTTTATAGATATGCTGATTATTTGAAAAAGTTTAGTGATGAGACACAGTTCTTGGTTATTACTCATAGAAAGGGTACTATGGAGGCTGCTGATACTGTTTATGGGGTTACTATGGAGGAGAATGGTATTAGTAAGTTGTTGTCTATTAAGATGGCGTAGTGCCAATGGGGACGGGGCAATTTGGCGCGATTTAATTCGTGCCAATTTGCCCCGTCCCTTTTGGCTTCCTTTTAGCTTATAGATTAACAAAAAATTCCGATAGAAATTGACAAGAAGATTATTGACAAAATTATAATGTTTTTGTAAAATTTAA
>CAMEHU010000023.1 GCA_945917765.1 uncultured Lachnospiraceae bacterium
CTCTTTCAAGTCTTGTTAAACCAATTCTGAATTGGTTTTGTAATAATTCACCAACACATCTAATACGTCTGTTCCCTAAATGGTCGATATCATCAATTTCTCCTAATCCATTATCTAAGTTAACTAGATAACTAATTGAAGCTATAATATCTTCGTTTGTAATATGTTTTGGAATTAATTCATCATATCTCTCTTTTAATACTTTTACTAAATCTTTTTCTTCTGTTGTGTCGATGATTGATTTTAGTACTTCATAATTTACATCTTCTTTAAAATGTAATTTGCTTAAATCTACATTTGGTAATACTTTGTGGATATTTACTGTTCCATTTCCTATTACTCTTACTTTTTTATCTTCAACTTTTACGTCTACAATATTAATTCCTGTATCTTGAATTTCTCTTGCCACATCTTCAGAAATAATATTATCTTTTTCTACTAATACTTCTCCTGTTGATGGGTCAATTATGTCGCTAAAAGCAACTTTTCCAGCAATTCTAGATGCTAAGCTTAATTTTTGGTTAAATTTATATCTACCAACTTTAGCTAAATCATATCTTCTTGCATCGAAAAATAATCCATTAAATAAATTTCTAGCAGCATCAACTGTTGGAAGTTCTCCTGGTCTTAATTTTTTGTAGATTTCAATTAAAGCTTCATCAGCTGTTTTAATTGGATCTTTTGCAATTGTAGCCATAATTTTTTCATCATCACCAAATAAATCCATGATTTCTTGGTCTGAAGAAATGCCAATTGCTCTTAGTAAGCATGTTACAGGCAATTTTCTTGTTCTATCAACCCTAACATTGATAATATCGTTTGAATCTGTTTCATATTCAATCCATGCACCACGAATTGGCATTACAGTTGATGTATAAATTCTTTTTCCTGTTTTGTCAAAATCGCTTGCATAATAACATCCTGGAGAACGAACTAATTGGCTTACTACAACTCTTTCAGCCCCATTAATTACGAATGTTCCACTTTCTGTCATTAATGGGAAATCTCCTAAATAGATTTCTTGCTCTTTTATTTCTCCTGTTTCTCTGTTAATTAATCTTACTTTTACGTGTAGTCTTGTTGAATATGTTGTATCTCTTTCTTTTGCTTCTTCTACTGTGTATTTTGTTTTGTCTTCCATATAGTAATCGAAAAATTCAAGAACTAAATTACCTGAATAGTCAATAATAGGTGAAACATCTCTTAATACCTCTCCTAATCCTTCTTCAATAAACCAATTGTATGAATCTTTTTGTACTTGAATAAGATTTGGAATTTCTATAGAGTCACCAATTTTAGCAAAGCTTTTACGCACAACTTTTTCGTGCTTTACATCTTTTACCAACTTAAAATCCCCCTTATTAAAATTTAAGCAGAATGGAATCTCTTATTTGTGAGATTGAATTTATATTTGAATTTAAAAAAGTCCTTCTTGTATATAAAAATTGGCTTACATCTTTTTTAGAATTTTCTGCCCCTTTTAATTCCTTGAAAATGTAGGCGTTTTTTATATCAATTCCTCTTTTTTAAATTTAAAATAACATGAGTCATTATGGTTTTAATTTAATTAAGCCATATCTAATTAGTTTTTGTAAAAAAGCGACAAAAAGGCATGTAGGCACAATTGTAAAATTTTGCCTACATCCTTTTAGAATTAATTTATTTTCTCTCTAGTTTCAAACTTTTTTTATTAATTTTTATCACCTTTTTTCGAAGTATTTTTTCGCCAAGGAGTAAAAATTGTAATAATCCTTTATATTATATAATATTTTATAGTAGCTTGTCAATGAAAAATTGGTATTTTTTTTATTTTTCCTACAAATCATAATTCCCGTCTTCATAGTAGCCAATGGGGGCGTTTTTTTTGAGACTCTTGTGGACCGTCCCCAAGAGTCTCAAAAAAACCGCCCCAAAGAGTCTCAAAAAAATCCTTGCATTTTCCATATTTTATTATATAATATACTCAATAAAAAACATAAATAAAAGGTGATAAAATGGAACAAAAGAAATACCCTCTATCAAATCCACAAAAGAATATATATTTAATCGAAAATTATTATAAAAACACGCCTGTTAACAACGTGTGTGGTTCTTGCATTTTCCACTCCGTTTTGAATTTCGATTTGTTAAAACAAGCGCTTTATATGTTAATTCAAAATAATGATAGTTTTAAAATGCATTTGGAATTAAAACATGGTGAAATCTTTCAATATTTAGATAATTCAGTAAACTATAATATTGAAACCGTTGATATTGTTGATATTTCAGAGGTTGCAAATATTGAAAATGAGTTTCAAAAAAAGATTTATAATGTTTTTTCTAATGAAAGTTCTTTTGATATTAAAATTTTTAGATTCCCAAATAATCAAGGTGGTTATGTTATTCAAATTCACCATTTATTTAGTGATTCTTGGACTCTTGGGCTTGTGGCTCATAAAGTTGCTGAATACTACAATCTTTTGCTTAACGAACAACTTAATTTAGACTCTGAAAGAAACTTTTCCTATATTGATTACATTAATGATGAAAATATTTATATAAATAGTGATAAATTTAAAAAGGATGAAGAATATTGGAATTCTGTATTTAGCACTATTCCCGAAAACGCTACAATTTACTCAAAAATGAATAATTCTTCAAGTCAAACAGATTGTTTAGCCAAAAGATGTACATTTAATATTGAAAAATCTAAACTTGATTTAATAATTTCTTTTTGTAAAGAAAACAATATATCTGTTTTCAATTTTTTGATGTCTGTTTATTCAATTTATATTAGTAAAATCAGTGGATTACAAGATTTTAATATTGGTACACCTATTTTAAACAGAAGCAATTTCGCACAAAAAAATACTTTTGGATTATTTATAGGCACTTTGCCTCTTAGATTCAATATTGACTTAACAGATAGTTTCATTAATTATTCAAAAAAAGTTGCTATAAATTCATTATCTTTACTTAGACATTCTAAATATCCATACCAAACTTTGCTTGAGAATTTAAGAAAAAAACAGCCTAACTTACCTAATTTGTACAGTATTTTATTATCATATCAGATTACTAAAACTAACACTGATGGATATGATTATGAAACAAGATGGGCTTTTAATGGCAATTGCCCAGATGATATGCAAATTCATATTTTAGATTTAAACGATTCAGGAAATATGGATATTTACTATGATTTTAAAACATCAAAATATAATGAATCAGATATTCTAAGTATTCATACTCGTATTTTATATATAATTGACCAAGTTTTAAAAAATGGAGATATAAAAATTGGTGATATACGTGCAATTACACGTTCTGAAAAGCTTAGAGTTTCTAAGAAATTTAATAAAACTAACACAGAATATGATGATACCAAAACTATTATTGATTTATTCGAAGAAGCTGTTTCCTCAAATCCTTTGAATACAGCGATTGTTTGTGATGGTAAAAAAATATCTTATTCTGAATTAAATAAAAAAGCTAACCAACTTGCTCGTCATTTGACTAAAAATAATATTGGTAAAGGCGACTTAGTTTGTATTATGACCTCACGTTCTATTGAAATGGTTGTAGGGCTTCTTGCTATTTTGAAAGTTGGTGGTTGCTATATTCCTGTTGACCCTAGTTATCCGCAGGAAAGAATTAATTATCTTATTGAAAATAGTTGTAGTAAAGCAATTTTGGTTGATGATATCACTTACAATTCTATTTCCAATTCATGTAATCAAGCTTCTACTACCACTTCTGTATGTGCCTTATTTTCAAAGGATCAATCTACAGAAGAAAATAAAAAAAGTGCATTTGAAGCATCACTTAAAATTAATATTTCGCTAAATAATGATTTTTACAACACAGAAGATTCCGATAATTTAAATATTGAAATATCATCAGATTCTTTAATGTATTTAATATATACTTCAGGCTCAACTGGTAATCCTAAGGGTGTTATGCTTACACATAAAAATGTACATAATTTTTTAGTTGGTATAAATAATGTTATCGATTTCAAATTTAATAAAACTATTCTCTCTATTACAACAATTTGCTTTGATATTTTCGGGCTTGAGTTATGGGGCGGATTAACAAATGGGCTTACTGTTGTTGTTGCAACAGAAGATGAGCAAAATAATGCTGAACTTTTAAATAAATTATGTATAAGTAATAATGTGCAAATAATGCAAACAACCCCTTCAAGAATGTCTTATTTTTTGAATAATGATGAGAATTTAGAATTTTTAAATTACTTAAATACAATTTTACTAGGTGGTGAAAGCTTGCCTGAAAAAATTGTTAATGAAATTCAAAATAGATGTACTGCAAAAATTTTTAATATGTATGGACCTACCGAAACAACTATATGGTCTACTATTAAGGAAATTAAAGACTCTAAAGATATTTCGATTGGAACACCAATTGCTAACACTAAATGTTATATTTTAGATAATAAATTAAACCTTCTTCCACCATACACACCTGGGTTGCTTTATATTGGTGGTGATGGGGTTTCAAAAGGTTATTATCATTTGCCTGATATGACTTTGGAAAGATTCATAAAATCACCTTTTAGTCCAAAGAAAACTACAGAATTTATTTATAATACTGGAGATTTAGCTTATTATGATGAAAATGGAGATATTTATCATTTAGGCAGAAATGATTTTCAAATAAAGCTTCGTGGATATAGAATTGAACTTGGAGAAATTGAAAATAAAATTCTAACCTTTCAGGGAATTAAGGAAACTGCTGTTATTGCAAATTCTAATACATTAGCTTGTTTTTATACAACATCAGATTCAAAGAAAATTAAAGATAGTGATTTAATTTCATATTTGTTAGAAAGTTTACCAGAATACATGGTTCCATCAACATTTATTAAATTAGATGAAATGCCATTAACTCCTAACGGAAAGCTTGATAGAAAATCTTTGCCTAAAACTATATCAAATATTGTTGAGCAAGAATTACCAAGCACAAATACTGAAAAATTACTTGCAAGAATTATTTCAAAGGTTTTGAAAAAAGATATTACCAATATTAATGAAACCTTTATTGGAATGGATTTAGATTCTCTTGGTATTATTCAAGTTCAAACTGAACTTTTATCTTGCAATATTAATATTACTACTCATTATTTTTACAAATACCCTACTATCAAAAAATTGGCTAAAAAAATTGATGTTAAGACAAATAATTATACTGAGCAAAATAGCCAGATTCCTGAAGAGTTTAAACATCATACTGATGAAATTTTAAATATTATTTCTTCAATTGATGTTAATGAAAATATTCTCGGAAATGTTCTTTTAACTGGTGCTACTGGATTTATTGGTATACACATTTTACACGAATTATTACAAACTACCAAAAATAAAATTTATTGTTTGGTACGTGGGGATAACTATGATATTAGATTACAAAAACTTTTAAATAATTACAAATTCTATTTTTCTGAAGATATTTCTTCATATATTAATGAAAGAATTTTTATTGTTGCAGGAGATATTTCATATATCAATTTAAAGCTTGATTATGATGATTACGAGTTTTTGAAGAATAACATACATACTTTAATTAATGGCGCTGCAATTGTTAAGCATTACGGACAATTTGAAGATTTTGAAAAAAATAATATTGAAGGCACAAAAAATATTATTGATTTTGCATATCAAAATGGAATTAGATTGATACATTTATCTTCTATAAGCGTGTCTGGAAATTATTTAGTAAAACAAGATAACCGTAATGTCGATTTTTCAGAAAATGATTTGTATATAGGTCAACATTATCAAGATAATAATTATGTTTATAGTAAAATGGAGGCTGAAAAATTAATTTTACAATATATGAATAAAGGCTTAAATGCTAAGATTTTAAGGATTGGGATTGCCTCAGGAAGATTTTCTGATGGATTTTTCCAAAAAGGTATTGAGGAAAATGCATTTTATGGTAGAATTAAATCAATAATAAAAATGCATGCAGTAAGTGATTCAATGACTATTCAAAATATTGAGTTTACTCCTGTAGATTTATGTGCTAAAGCTATTGTTACTCTAGCGAAAAATCATGTTGGAGATAATAAGGTTTTCCACATATATAACCACAATTTAATCACAATTTTTAAGCTTTTAGAGGCTTTGAAAAAAATGGAAATTAATGTTAATATTTTAAATAGTAGTGAATTTAATGATTATATTCTTAATTTAAGTAAGAGTGAAAAAAATATTTTAAACGGTATTATAAATGATTTAGTTTATGATGATAACAATATGCTTACTATTAATTATAATTTTACTGTTAATATTCAATCACAATTTACTAGAAATTACTTACATCTTTTAGGGTTTGACTGGCCTATTATTGATGAAGAATATCTTTTAAAAATTTTGAAATATATGAAGGATGTTAATTTTATTTAATATTTTCAATATTCGCTTTATTTATTATTTAATTTGATGTTTTAATGTTTTTTAATAATTTTTTAGTCATCTTATTTTTAATTAAATACTTTATTATATATATTATTTTTTAAGAAAAATTATGCCTTATTTCAGTTAATTACAAGGCTAGAAAGGATATTATTAATTATGAAAATCAAAAATTTATTTTACAAAAGGCCAAGTATTCGTATTGCCGCAAGATATAGTGCCACTGTAAGTTTTGTAATTTTACTTTTTGCAATTATTATGCCAAAGCTTTTAAATTATGGTCCGGAATCAATTAACACACCATTTGATATACAAATGTCATATATTGCCTATTGGCAACAACACTTATGTATTGGACTGTTACTGGTTTTATTAACTTTTATTACAACAGGGTTATCATTCAAAATCGTAGACAAATTTTATTTATCTAATGATCCAAACAAATATAATGATATAAAATTAATTAAAAAAGTTAGAAAAAAATGTTTTAGCTTGCCTTATAAAATTCCAATTTTTGAAGCTATGATTCCAGCAGTATCAGCATTATTTGTTTTAATACTCACAGGTAGCCACGTATCTGTAATGCTTGTAAAAATATTGATTGCAGTTTTCGCATTTTCAATTATTTTAGCTGTTTTATCATTTATTTTTTCAAAAGGAATTTACAATGAAGTTTTAACAAAAACATATAAAGAAAATTTGAATATTGGTTTACGAATCAATTTAAAATTCAAAATTCTTTTACAAGTTTTACCTTTATTGATATTTTGTACTATGATTCTTACTTTTATAAGCTTTTCTTTTATGGTACGTTCTAAAGAAGATGTATATTTTAATGTTTACGATGATTTAGTAACTGAGAATTTTTCTGAAAATAAAACATATACATATTCTGAAATTTACAATAAATTAGATGCTTTAAAAATATTTGATGATAGTCATTCAAAATTTATTATAAAACCTGATAATAGTGTTACTACTCTAACTGGTTCAGAGCCAAGCTTTTTTGTACAAGAATATACTAAGCAAATAGCACAAAAATATAATGGAAGAACTTATGATAGCTACGGTGTTGACACTCAAGGAAAGACTATGAAGCTAAAAACTGCTGATGGTGATTATTATATTGGAATTATTTATAATATTGATTATAATAATTCTTTAGTATATTTAATTTCCTATGCTATTGTGTTACTTATTATTTCAACAACAATTTTATATATTTTTAGTGATTCATTATCAAAAGATATATCTGAGATTTCAGATAATTTTGATAGATTATGTTCAAATGATTTTGGAAAAACGCTTCCAGTTACTACAAATGATGAGATTGGTGATTTAATTAATTCATTTAATCTTGTTCAAAAATATAGTAAAAATCAATTGGATTTGATTCAAAGCAATCAAGAAATATTAATGGAAAAAGAAAGATTAGCAACTTTAGGTCAAATGGTTGGCGGAATCGCTCATAACTTAAAAACTCCTATAATGTCTATCTCTGGAGCATCTGAAGGATTAAAAGATTTAATTGAAGAATATTATAAATCTGTTGGAGATAGTAATGTTACTGTTGAAGATCATCATGAAATTGCAAATGATATGAAAAATTGGATTGAGAAAATCAATAATTATACTGAATATATGTCTGACATTATCACTGCTGTAAAGGGTCAAGCTGTTACTCTTTCTAATCAAGAGGTTGTTTCATTTACAGTTAATGAATTAGTAAAAAGAGTTCAAATTTTAATGAAACATGAATTAAAGCATTCATTAATTGATTTGAATATTAATATGAATGTTGATGAAAATTTAGAGTTAAATGGTGATATTAATAGTTTAGTTCAAGTTTTAAATAACCTTATTTCAAATGCTATTCAAGCATATAATGGAGCTGAAAATGAAAAAATTGATTTTGATTTAAATATGGTAAATAATAATTTAGTAATTTCAATTACTGATTATGGAAATGGTATTCCAGAAGAAATTCAAGAGAAATTGTTTAAGGAAATGGTTACTACAAAGGGAAAAAACGGTACAGGATTAGGACTATTTATGTCTTATTCAAATATTAGAGCTCATTTTAATGGTAATATGAGATTTGAATCACAGGTTGGTAAAGGTACTACTTTTGAAGTTATTTTGCCTGTTGATGCTAAAAATTCGTAATAATTCGTAAAATTTCATAGAGAGCAAAAAAATCGCCAGTAAAACTGACGATTTTTTATGTTTTGCTTTAGATAATGACAGCCAGCACCACCATGGTAATTAACGCTGAAAAGAATGTGCTAAGAAAATTGCTTAAACCATTTCCAAGGAAAAGTGTTCTGCAATTTCTATACAGTCTTCTGGCAAACCGTCCGAGATTTCTTACAAGCCATCTAAGGGCTCTGTAAATCAAACGAACAAAGTCGCTAAAAACTGTATATGCTCCGGAAAAAGCATCATTGCTAACTCTTCTCATGTTAATTCCAAGCATCATTGCTATAGCAACAAGCATGATTATTATCACACCTACGCTGTTTAATAAAGCGCTTGCATATGTGATAATCATTGGAAGTGCATAAGTCCTGAACAGCATAAATAAAAGTAATAACATAAATTTTTACCTCCTAAAAAATCTTTTATCTATGATGGGCACCCTAAGGTGGAAAAATGAAAGTAAATTTATAATAAAACAAGCAAATACTTGTATCATAATTATACCAAATCCACACAGTCAATTTATGTTAATTGTCTGTGTGGATTTGGACCGGTCCCAAACGTTCCAAAACCCTTTCAAGAATTCTCATTCTCTTTACTTGCATAAAATCGTATGATATAATACTTGGTATATTTTAATATTTGAAAGGATTTAAACCATGATATTTAGAGCACCTTTATATTATAAAAAATTTCATTGTATAGCAGATAAATGCAAGGATAGCTGTTGTTCAGCAGGATGGGAAATTGATATTGATGCAGAAACTGCTGAATTATATAAAAATGTAACCGGTCCATTTGGCGAAATGTTGCACGAAAATATTTCTAAAACATCTCCATGTCATTTTGTTTTAGATAATCACCATAATTGTCCTTTCTTGAATAATAAGAAACTATGTGATATTTATATTAATCTTGGTGAAGAACATTTATGTCAAATTTGTAAAGACCACCCTAGATATTATGAGTGGTTTGATGAAATTGGTGTTAAAGAGGCTGGTATTGGGCTTTGTTGTGAGGAAGCTGCTAGGATTATTTTGAGTGACGAAAATGAATTTGAATTTTATGAAGAACGTTTAATTGAAAACAAAAGTGTTAATAATTCATACAATAATGAAGTTTTCTTGAACAGTAATTCCAACACAGATGAAACAGATATAACTAATAATTATAATTATAATTCTAATATTGAATTATATAATTATTTATTTTCCGCAAGAAATAAAATATTCGCATATCTCGATAGCCCTGAAGTTTCAATTGTTTCCAAGCTACGCAACATTCTTTGGTATGGTCAAACTTTGCAACAAGATATAGATTTTGATTTACTAGACAATGAAGATATTATTGATGTTTCCAGTAACACTAATTCTAGTATTACATCCATTATTGATTATATAGCAACATTAGAGCCAAATGATTCAAAATGGCCTACTTATTTGAAAGAGTGTATTTTATTAGAAAATGAATTTAATAAAAATTTACAAGCATTTGAATCAGCCCATCCTGAAATCGAAAAATATTTGAAAAATGTTTCTGCTTATTTTATTTGGAGATATTTTTTAAAAGCTGTTTTTGATGAAGATGTTATTTCTAAGGTTAAATTCATGTATGTTAGTGTTTTAGTTTTGAGATATTTATTCTTCTGCAAATGGTATGAAACTAGTGAATTAAGCTTAGAAGATTGCATTGAAATTGTAAAAAAGTATTCTGAAGAAGTTGAGTATTGTGAAGATAATTTGATAAAATTCGCTGATGATTCTTATAAGGCTGAAATTTTGGAAACTGAATATTTACTTGGATTATAATTTTAAAAACAAATAAAATAAAAAACTGTGAAAAGTGTTTTTTTAATTCACTTTCCACAGTTTTTCTACATTTCAACTTTAATTAATTCCAAATGTTCTGCTGACTCTACATCATTTGACAAAATTCTTCTAACTGAATGGATGACACCTGCGTGAGTGATAACAAGCACATTTTTATCTTTATAGTTTTCTTTAACCATATTTAAAAAATCTGATACTCTTTTATCAATTTCACAAATTTTTTCACCATTAGGTGGAACCGCATTATTATTTAGCTGTTCCAGTTTTTCATCAGTTATTTTAGTTCCTTGCCAATCTCCAAGATTTCTTTCTTTAAGCCTTTCGTCGAAATTAAGTTTCAAATATGGCACCAATATTTCAGCAGTTTGCGTGGTTCTTTTTAATGGTGAACAAAAGCATATGTCAAAATCTTGTGGAAATTCTTTGCTTTTTTCATATGTTTCATTAATTCCTAACTCGCTTAAATTAATATCTAATTGACCTTGGAATAGTTTGTTATTGTTAAATTCTGTTTTCGCATGTCTTACAAGTGTTAACATATCAACATCCCTCCATTACCATTTACTTTTTTATCTATCATCATTTACAACATGAACTGGGAATACCTTATCTGAAAGAACTTTTTTCATTACTTCTGGTCTTATTTCATACTCTTGAATTTTATCTAAATCAAGCCATCTATATTCTAGATCTTCCCTACCTTCAATATTTTTAATAGTTTCTTCGATTTTTTTATCATCATCACTAGTAAATTCAGCAAAATGAACAAACATTATCTCATGATATTCTGAGTTTCTGAAATTGAAGAAATTTTCTATTGTGCAACAATATCCTGTAATTTCAACCTCCTTGCCAAGCTCTTCCATTACTTCTCTTTTTACTGTGTCTGCTGAGCTTTCTCCTAGCTCAACTCTGCCTCCTAATAATGCATGATAAATTTCATTTGTGCTTCTGTGCATTAATACTTTGTTATTGTGGATTATTATTGCTGCTGCACGAACATTTAGTGTGTGATTTTCGGTTTTGAATGTGATGTCCATTTTTTTACCTCCTTTAAATTATTTTAATTTATTCTTTTATATGGTATTTTTTCTCCGCATTTCGGACAATAGTCTTGTACAGAACCAAACCTTGTCATTATATGATAACCGCATTTTGGACATTTGCAAATAATACTTCCTATAATGTAATTCCTATAAATGTAAATATATTAGCAATATTTTTTCCTATTCTTATTTTATTCATTATTAATTATCCCATTTAATAAAACTTACTATTTTAATAATTTCATCTTTACAACTATTCCAACAATTTCTTTGCTATAACATTAAAGAAATGCCAATGCTTTTCCTTCCCCTCACCGTGTTGTTCCATCTTTATCAAATTCTTCAAAAAAAATAATCTCGAAATTATCAAATAATTCCTCAACTTGTTTTTTAGTAAAAAAAGTTCTCCTAGTCCCAGCATTATTCCACTCATCATTTACACCAAAGAAATTACCAACAAAATATCCATTAGAAATAATACTATTTTGAATCTTATCCCATAATTCATTAAATTTATCTTTATCGCAAAATGATAAGCTAAAATTTGAAACTATAAGTTCACATTTTTCCAATACAACATCTTCAAAACTTTGCTGTGAAAATCTGAATCTTTTTAGTTCTTCTTGTGAAAGCCTTTTAGATATTCTTTCTTCAACATCATTTTTATCTATTGCTAATACATTCCACCCTTTTTTTATTAAATATTTTGTATCTCTTCCAGCACCACACCCAAGCTCAATTGCGTTTCCTGGTATTGAATTTATTTTGTTGATAAAATAAATTATAGTTTTATTTGGTTGTGCGTTTTCTGTATTATTATAATACTTTTCCATTTTATGCTCCTTACCTTTTTTATATTTAAAACTACTTACTGTTTTCCACAGTTATGCTAGTTCGTGTGGATTATTTGTTTACATTTTTATTCTTTTGTCCTATATGCATTTGTGTAAAATTAAAGTGCTTTCCATTCCTCTTCCTTAAATCCAACAAAAACGCCTTTATCAGAAATTAATATTGGTCTCTTTATTAGCATTCCATTACTTGCTAATAATTCGATTTTTTCTTCATCAGTCATTGTATTTATTTTTTCTTTTAAATTTAATTCTTTATATTTTAAACCTGATGTATTAAACCATTTTTTAATATCTTTTCCACTTTTGGTTATCCAGTTATTTAATTCTTGTATTGTAGGTGTTTCAGTTATGATATTTCTATCTTGAAATTCTATGTTATTTGTTTCTAGCCATTTTTTTGCTTTTTGACATGTTGAACATTTTGGATATTGTATAAAAATATTTTTCATTTTCATCGTTCCTTTCGTGATTTTCTTGTTTTATTTATAGCATTTTTAAGTGATTTATGCAAGGGTGAATGATTTTGTATCTCTTTATATCTTTCTATTTTTTTATCTCTTTATAAATTTTAAAATATCATATCGCTTGACAGTTTTATGTAAATATGGTAATATACGCATATTATTTGCATTTATGCAAAATTCAAATTAAAACTCGCAAACAGAATCGTTAAGGAGGAAAATTATGGCATTTATTGACAAAGACACTTTTGAAATCTTTTCTGACATCAACAGTCCAGAAGTAGAAAATGCCTTTGAGTGTGATGACTTTATTGCACCTACAATACGGGTTTTGAATCTTAAAGGATATAAAACTCGTTTTTGTTGCAGTGGTCATCCATTCCCAATCAAATCAGAAATTGTATCGTACTCACGATCAGATGACGAAATCTATGAAGCATTTCCAGGGGTATATTATGTCAAAGAAGTTAAGCTCGAAGATTTAAAAGGTAGACTCGATTATGAGGTAGTAACAGAGATGGTAGAAAAAGAGCCTAAACCGACTGACAAAAAGTTGTACCTTGTTAAGTTAAAACAGCTGGAAGATATAGAGGCCTACATTTTGTTTGAAGAAGGAATGGCTCCTGATACTTTACCAGAAGACTGGGAATTCGACGGACCAGATCTCATCTGTATCGATACACTGCCTACAACTGAAATGGATTTCTTTTTCAATCAGATTACGGTTATGGAAAAGTTACTTAAGTGGGCAAATGATTTGCCTGAGAGGGAATGATTGGATAATTGTAACGAGTGTGTAAGTATTGAAATGAACCCTAATAGTAAAACTTTTTGTATTACTATTGGGGTTCATTCTTTTCTCCTCTAACTAATCCATCTTTTACTCCTACTTTATATCTTCCAAACATTACAGTTTCAGAACTTATTTAATACAATTATACTCCTTAGCACCACATATTCTATGGCTTACATCTGCTACAAGGTGTATAACCTCTTTTAACTGCTTCACTTTTATTAATCCTTGTAGAGCTTTTTAAATATGAGCATCCACTTCTATGATACTTTTTTCCAGTGTTAGTAATATATACTGTTTCTGTTGAATTGTTAGTTTGACTATTTTGTTGAGTGGAATTTGATTTGGAACTTTTGGAATTAGAGCTATACGTACTATTAGACGTTTCACTTTTTTTCTGTTGTTGAAGATTTTGAAGTTGAGTTTTCAATTCAGTTTTCTCATTTTCTAGTGAAGTCACTGTTTGTTGCAATGTACTTACTTGTTCTGATAAATTTTTATTTTCGTTTTCTAGATTTTCTATTTTTCCATTTAATTCACTTAATTGATTATTTAGCTTTTCCTTTTCTTCTTTTAGTGAATTAGTTTGATTTTCAGACTCTAATAGTTTATTGCTTAGTTCTTTATTATCATTTATTATTCCTGATACTTCTAAATCATTGGTATTTTTTGAATTAATATTCCTTGCAATACTTGCAAATAGTTCTACTGTACACATTGATATTGCTATTATTAACATTATCAAAACATTTTTTAAATTTCTTTTAATTGAATTTTCTTTAGTTTCTTTTTTCATTTATCCTCCGTTCTATATATGTTTTTTTATTATATTTTTTCATATAGTAATGTGACAATAAATGATTTTTTATGATTTTAATTGTATTTTAGATGATTTTTTATTAAAATTTCTTGTACTTTAGACTTTTTATTTCATAAAAAAATCAACTCTAAATTACCTAGAGTTGATTATAAAAATTCTCAACAATTATTTTATGATTTAGCTTTGGGTTCTAATTCTCCAGATTCATATTATTTACTCATAACTACAACGGTTGAATATCTATAAATCTAATCATGCTATTAGCAGATCTAATTTTTGATTTTACCATTCTTTCTAATTTAATATACTGTTTTATAGTAATATTTTCTTTAACTTTTACTTGTAAAAAAACAGTATAATATGTTGACATTTTAATGATTTTAACTGTTTTAAATTCAAATTTGTCAAATTGTTTTAATACATTTTCTATATTTTCTTTTAATTCCTCATTTTCAACATCATTTGTAAGAATTCCGTTAATGTTATAAATAGCCATTTTTATGGAAGTATAAAAAACATAAATTGCCATTCCAAAACTTCCGATTTTGTCTATATTTATATAGCTTGGAATGTATTTTTCGGAAAATGCAATTAATAATACTGCCAGAACAACACAAGTTGAGATGAAATCTGCTTTTGATTCTTTTGATGATTCAATCATCAATTCGCTTTTATATTTTTTTCCATAGAATGATAACATTTTTACTACAAATGTTTTTAGAGCAAGCACAATTAGCAGAATAACAACTATTCTCCAGTTTGGAATAAATTTATTGTTGAAATAGAATAATTGGTATATTATAAAAATTCCTATTAGAAATAATAAAAATGCTGTGAAGATGTTGGCTAAATAATATACTTGACCATAGCCAAATGGGTAGTTTTTGTTTGCTCTTCTTTTTCCTATTCTGTTTGCAATTATGCTTGTGATGTCTGTGAAGAAGTCTATGAATGATTGAATTGAGTCTGCTATTAGCGTTGAGAATGAGAAAATTATTCCGGATATTAGTTTTAGGAATGCTACGATTAGGTTGAAGAATGCGGTGATTGTTATTATTTTGTTTTCTTGCATTTTGGTTGTCTCCTTTGGGATTGGATTTTTTTGTTTAGTATATCATTGTGGGGGAGTTTTTTCAAGGTGGTTTTTGGGTAGATAAAAATTGAGGAATTTGAATTAGTTGATAAATGTGGTTGTGGGGGGAGGAATCGAATTTATGACCTTCGGGTTATGAGGGCAAAAAAATGTTTTTTCTGTTTAATATTGAATTACGTTGTAAGTTAGTGTTATCAATACTTTTAAAGTTTTTAGTTTAGTGAATTATTGTGTTAAAAATGTACCCTTTATGAGATTTTGATCCCCAATTTCTCCCCAATTTTATACTAAGAATTTTTAAAAGTATTTGAATATTTATTTTATAATTTGGAGGTTAATTTTATGGAGAATAATTTTAGAGAAAATAAAGAAGATTTATTAAAAGATTGGTTAGATTTTAGAGAAGAAACTGAACTTGCTTATCTGACAGAAGAAGATAAAAAACATTATATTCAATTTGATGAAATTAGTGAACGTATATTAAAAAACGTTCCTAAACAAAATCAAAAGTATGTTAAGAAACAACTTGAATTACTTGATAGAAATTTTTTGGACTATATTTGTTATTATAATGAGAAGTATTATAGAAATGGATTTGTAGATGGAATTCAGCTAATTCTAGGATGTTTAGAACATTAATTATATCTTAATATACATTTTTTAAGGAATTTGATTTGCATTTTTTAAGAATTTTAATATACATATTTTAAATTTGTAGTTAATATAGAAAAAGCCCTATTGGGCTTTTTCTATCATATATTCATTTATTTTATCCATTATATAATATGGTATTGTGTCAAACTTTATTAAATCTATAGTAAATACATAATCATTTTCTATATGGTATATTTCATCAATAAACTTTAATAAATTATTATCTAAACTATGTCTTTCTTCAGAAACTTCTAAATAAATTCTAAAAAGCTGACTTTTAATATAATTATTTTTTTCTTTAAAAAATGCTTTTAAAATATATTCTTTATTATAATAGTTATTTAATATTTCTGTATAATTGAACTCATCAATATATTTTTTTATTTGATTTTGGGTTGTTTCAAACTCATCTTCTGAAAAATCAATATATTCATCTCTATTAATTTGTTTGTCTGGATATACTTTAGCATGAACTAATGAAGATAACATATCATAAATTAGTTGCTTCTGCTCTGAATCATCTACTCTTGTATGTTCAATATATTTTCTTAAAAAGTTTATTCTTGAAATCATATTAATAGAAGAATCGGTAGCATACATATACGATAGTTTAATTATTGAAATTATATCATTATCTTTTGTAATTTCCTGCTCACTTACAATATTGCTAGAATTCTTTATATATTTTGCAATTGCATGTCCAGAATTAGGTTTATTATTTATAATAAAATCAATTATTGGTTCAAAATCATGCGTTAACATTATAACTGTTTTTCCAAAAAAACTTTTTTTATCATTTCTGTTTTCAAATAGTCTATTTATTATTGCGTACTTTTTGTTACTATCAAAGGATGAAATTGGATCATCCAAAATAATCAAATCTGCCTTTTTACTAATAGCATAATACATAAATAATACCAAGGCAAATGCGTTTTTCTCTCCCCAGCTTAAATGCTTTTCAATATCATCTACATTTATATCTTCATTGCCTTTATACAATAAAATAGTTTTTGATGATTCTTCTGATGACATATTGAAATCAAATTTATAATTAAATCCCGCTGTTTCTAAAAATTTGTTTATGTCTTCTTTTGAATCATCTATTGATTTCTTTATAAATGTATTTAATGTTGCAGTTTTAGCTTGTAATTCCGTTATTTTATCAATTATCTCATTTATCTTATTCGTAATATTATCAATTACGCTTAGAACATTTTCATTCTTAAAATATTCTAATTCATTTTTATTTATTATTAAATCTTTAACCCTGTCCATTAAATTTCCAATTTCACTATTTTTTATATTATATGAATCAAATTCATATATTTTATTAAACTTATCACTTAAATATGATATTTCTAACATAAATTTTTGATATATAAAATCAATATCATCTTCATTCTTATTTTCTTTTATGCAAGAAATTAATTTATTATATTGATCTAAATCTAAATAATTTTTTATTCCTTCTATTAAGTCTAGTATATCACTTAAATTTTTCATACTTGCTTTAGTATAATTTTCTAGAAAACTCTCTTTTTCCTCTGTATAACTTTGAGAAAACTCCTCTGCACAAAACGGACATTTATTTTTTTCATCAAATTCGAATCCTTTATTTTTCCAATCTACCCAATTAATATTTTTATTTATATCTTTTATAAAATCACTATATTTTTCTAGTTTTTCAGGAACTTCAAACATATTTTCTTTCTTTAAAACACTTTTATATGCTGGATTTCTTTTTATTGACTGATCTGCATTAAGTTGTATTTTGGCTGATATATTCGAAAAACTAGTTCTAAGATTATTTATAATTTCATCTTTAAACGTTTCTCTATTTAACTTACTTAAAATATCAGTTATTTCCTTCCTTTTTTTGTCATATTCATCTGTTTTTACAAAAACTTCAAAACCATTTTCTATTACTTGACTTCCGTTAAAAATTATTCTATTAATAAAGTCATTATTAAAAACCTCAACTTTACTTATACTTTCACTTATAGTTATTTCTGGTTCTAATTCACTTCCAAAAGTTTTTAATTCTGCTAAATTTTCTCTGTTTTCTATAGCTTTTGCTATGGTTGATTTTCCTGTTCCATTCATTCCATATTTAATATTTTAATGAATTCTTTTCTACATTAATACTTGCCTCTTTTATATTATTACAATTTTTAATATTTATCTCCATATGAATTCCCCTTATTTATATTATCATAATAATTTTACAAAATTTGTCGAAACTTGTCTTTTATTATCAAAAAAGCAAAATAATTTTGCAATATAAAATTACACTTATTATTTTGCTCCTCTTTGGTATTCTTAGTATTTTACCATACATAATACAAAAGCTTAATATAGCATCCCTTTAGAATGATTGATTTTTTTTAAGAAAAAGTATATAATAACATAAATTCTAAATTAATTAGGGGGGGATTTCATTGAGTACAAAAAGGGCAAAGCAAAATCAACAATATGATGAGTATTGGAAATTAACAGTTGAATATACAGATATATTTGGTGCTCAATTTAATAATACACTAAGAGTTATCGTAAAATATATCGATGATAATATAGAAAAAATAAATAATTTTGATATATATAAATACAACAATAAAGATAAAGATGAAAAATTTAAATTTCAAGAATTGTATGGAGATCTTCAAAATATTATATACGCAATTTATCATAAAGCTGACTTTGGTTCTACTAGGAAATCTATAAATCAATTTGTGAAGCTAGGCTTTATAAATCCATATTTAAAGGGTTATCATAAATTAACAAAAAAATTTCTTAACACTCCAGCAAGTGAAAAAGAATTGAAAAAAAGTATATTCTCTGAAATATTTTATGATAATGCATCGTTTAATTCTTCCATTACAACTGATAATACAAACAAAAAAGAAATTAACTTTTTGTTAAAAACATTAATGTATCATCCTGAGAAAATGTTATCCAAAACAGATTTAATTGCTCTAATGGTAACTGATTTATCATCTTTTCCCAAAGGTTATTTAACTGTTGATGAATTAAAATCACAATATAATTACTCACAGGCTATTGATTTTGAAGAAAACAAATATAATCAAATTCACTACATGTTTACCTTTTTAAATTTAATGCCTGATTTGACTGCACACAAAGATAGAGGTGTAGCATTTACTGAAGATGGATTAGTATTATCCGATATTGATACTACTAGAGATCCATATATGCATGCATTATATAGAAATAATTTAAAAATCGAATCAAAACGTGTTTACAACAATATTGTATGCTACGTTGAAAAAATTGCTTATAAAGGATTAGTAGCATCACATATAAAACCTTGTCATATTTGTTTAGAAGAATTGAAAACGAATGAAGCGTATGATTACAATAACGGTCTTTTAATACAACAAAATATTGACGCTTATTTTGATAAATTTGATATTTCGTTTAATGATGATGGAACAATGCTTATAGGATCAAATGTAGATAGAACCATTGCTGAAAAGTATGGCAAATATACTTTAGATAAAGAAATTTTAACACCTGAACGATTAAAATATTTGTCTTACCATAGAAGTAGATTTTTTGAAAAACATGCATCTTAATGTTTAAAAGGAATCTTCATTATTTAGAAGATTCCTTTATTTTTAAAACTATTAACATTTCAACTGTTTGATTTTTATTTATGCTTCCTGTTACTTTATATTGGTGTTCTTTGCTAAATACTTTAACTGTTCCATAATTCGATAACATATTGCTTAATTCTTTTACAGTTGGCTTCGTCTTATTGCTTTCGCTTATTACAATATAATTTGTCTTTCCAATACATTTTTTTACAAGTTTTTCTAGATTAGTTAAAAACATATTATTTTCTGAAAAATTAACATATTTAATTTCATGATTTACGGCTTTATCATATAATCCATAAAAATCTCCATATTTATTCATTGTAGCAGGATATGGTGGATCCATATAAATTATATCTACCTTTTTACTTAATTTATCAATCATATCAAAAGAGTCATAATTAAAGCTTTTATTATTTTTCTGATTATCAAATACTGCATTATTATAGTTTTGAAGATTATCTTTTATATGTCTTTCAAAAGTGTAATTATGGTATGCTCTTCTTCTTTTGTATTTTTCATAGCTATAATCTTCGTCTCTTAACTTTTGTATTTGATTCCAAGGCACATTCATTCTTGAATATGGTAATTTTCTGATCATTGCTCTTCTTATTAATGCAAGAAATAAATATTTTTCATATTCATTTTCTATTTTCTCTGAAATAACAAATAATTTTGCAAGTTCTTTTACTTCTTCTTCATAATATAATCTATTTGATAAGAAACTAATATCTTTATATTTTTTATTTATTTCAGAATTTGTAACTTTAGTATTTAAAATATCTTCATTTAATTTTATATTTTTGTTTTCTATAATTGCTTTGCTAATTACATAATTAGAATATAGTGCATCATTAGAATAAACTGTATAATTATTTTCTTTAAGTGCATAAGCTACCGAATTTCCACCAGAAAACAAATCCAATACTGTACCTTTTTTTAGAGGAAGATTATCTATTATCCAGTCAACAAGCTTATCCTTATTACCTATATAATTAATTTTAGGATATTTACTCATTATCTAGCACCTCCCTAACAGAATTAGCAATTTGGAATGCAAGTTTTGGTGGAACAGCATTACCTATTTGTTGTTGAACCTTTCCTGCATTTCCTTTAAAAATAAATTCATCTGGAAATGTTTGAATTCTAGCTAATTCTCTTCCTGTTAACGCTCTATTTTGATTATAATGAAATACCTTTCTCATATCTCCTGTTATACAAAAAGATGGTTCCTTACTATTATACCTAATATATTTTCTTATATCTCCAGATTTTGGTCTTAGTTCTTCAGGAATATCATTTCTATTTCCACCATCTTTTACATAGCTCATCTTTTCTAACATCTGTTCAGAATGTTTCATAGCATTATGGTTTGGTATATCACTAGTCTCTCCACTTTTTAAACTTGGTAAATTATCAATTGCGTCTTTAATTGTATATATTTTATCAGATTTTTTAGGGAATTCAAAACCATTTTTTTGATTTAATGTTCCTATAACAAATATCCTTCTTCTTTGTTGTGGAACTCCATAATCAACAGCATTTAGTACATCAGATTTAACATCATATCCAATACGTTTAAATTCCTTTACAATTTCTTCTATTGTTTTGCCTTTATTATGTGTTTTTAATGCTGCGACATTTTCCATTACAAACATTTTAGGTTTTATAACTTCTACAAATCTAACAAATTCTCTAAATAACTGATTTCTTTCATCATCTATAAAATTTCTACCTATTTTTCCTGCTATTGAAAATCCTTGACAGGGTGGTCCTCCTATAATGACATCAATCTTTTCATTTCCTATTATTTCTTTTATTTCGTTGTTACTTATGTTTTTAATATCTCCAACTTTTAAATTATGTGTTGGAAAATTATATTTATATGTATCTGCAAAACACTCATCATATTCTACAGCTAATACATTTTCAAATTCAGCTTTATCAAATCCAAGGGACATTCCACCGGCACCTGAAAATAGGTCTATATATTTATACTTTTTCATTTAAACCTCCATTATTCATTGTAGCTAACATCTTTAAATATTGTTCGTATTCCATTATAACCATATATTCTTTGCTATTTTTTATGACTTTTATTGGTTTTTTTGTTTCTTCTATTTTTTTAAAGATTTTTGCTGATTGCCCCCTATTAAATTCTCTAGCTTTAACAGAATCTAAAAAAATATTTTCGTATTTCATCTCTGTTTTCCCCCATGTGCATATATTATCACTAAAATAATTAAATGTAAATAGTAATGACAAAAATAATTTATATTGTCATTACTTCTTTAATGTTGTTTATAAAGTTTTCCATTATATTTCCTTTTCTTTCACTTTGTTTTAATCGTAATAGAGACTTTTGTATAATATCATTATTAATATTCTTTAGAATCTTATCAAAATCACCTCTTTCTTTTTTTCTTGTAATATATTTGATAGCTACTCTTATAAAATCTTTTTCATTGGATGTATATTGATTCCATAAAATTATTTTTTCTATTTTTTTATATTCAAAATCAATTTTTTTAAGTTCAAACTTATTTATAAATTCATTTGCAAAAATAACATCCAAACTAGATATCTCTTTAACTGTTATAATCTTTTTTAGTTTTTTATATTCCCTTTCACAAATACTGTTATTTTCTTCTTGCTCTTTACTTTCCCAATTTTTAATATACACAATATTTGATTTTCCAACTTCTATCCATTTTTCTTCAATTAAATTTACTCTACTTAATTCTTTGTAAATAGATGTTATTGTGTTTTTAGTAATATTTAATTTTTGCATTATATATATCCTTGCATTTTCTATATATCTATCTCCATTAATATCAGTTTTAACGTTAATATTTTCGTCTAACATATCTTTTAAAATACAATATGTAATTTTAGAATTTGGTTTTAGCTTTTTATATTTATCATCTTCAAATAAAAATTTATCTAATTTATAAAAACCCTTCAACGTTCCTCCTCCCAACTTATGTGACACAGTCACTTGATCAAGAAAATTTATTTTCGTTGCTACTTGTATGTACAAGTGGGAATCTTGCTTATAAATTCCTCAAATGGTAATTTTATAAAAACAGGACTCCCTCATTTGTTCTTAAGTATAATTTACATAGCTATTTATAATTCTTTCAATATCATCTGGTGAATCACTTTCACATATGTACTCTTCCTCTATTATTAGTTTATACTTTCTTTTTATATCACTTTTACTGTCTAATCTTTTAGTTATGTATTTATTATTTTTCCCCTTATTGTTGTTATATTGTTTCATATTTACCTCACTTTCTTAAATTATCATAAAAGCTTTCAAAAAATTCTGGTGGATATTCCCTTTGCTCATAGTTTAAGTAGCCTTTCTTTTTTGAAAAGTCTTTTTTATTATTCTCTAATTTATTATTTTCTTTTTTATTCTCTTCTGTTCCATTACCTAACGTTACATTAACGTTATTTTCATTCTTTTGATTTTCTCTAAATCTTTTTTGTCTTTCTCTATTTTGTTCTTTAACAAGTTCATATTTATCAGCACTTTGGTACTTGTCCCAATTTTTGATTTTGTATATATTGTCCTCACAAATTAACATTTCAAAATGGATTAACTTGTCCAATATATTTTGAATTTTTTTGTTTGATTTGTGTGTAATTGTCGCAAGATCTTCTACTGTCATTGGTGTATTTTCTGACATCATAATCTTTCCACCTTGCATAGATACTCCAGCAATTACTAATAATTGAATCCATATTCTAAAGAACGTGTCCCCGTCACGTTCTTTTAGTAATAGTTGCATTTTAGAATTTGCAAATATATTTGTAAACACTTTAATCCATTGCATATATGGTACTCCTTTCTATCTTTTTATTGAACTTTCTTCTTTTTCTTTTAAGTATTCATCTAAAGCTTGTACTCTAAATAATACTCTACCGCCAACTCTAGCACATGGTATTTGTTTTCTTCTTACTAGCTGATTTACAAGCCAATATGATATTCCTAAATACTCTGCTGTTTCTTTCATTGTTAGTGTTGTTCTTTCTACTTTAGGTAGTTCGTTCATAAAATCACCTCCCATTTTTCGACAATATTTTTAACAAATTCAGCACTTATTAGCACTTTTATTGATTTTTCGTGCTTTCCTTTGTATAATGTAAATAGCTAATTACTGATTATTATTTTAATTGTTAGCTTATGAATTAAAAACCGTACAAATGAAAAAAATATTTTATTTTTTGTTGTAGGGGGTAATTTATGATTGAAAATATGCAAATTATCTTTGATTTTAAAAACTCAAAAGAATATCTTTCCAATTACAAATTAGAATCTATTAATGATAAAAAAATAATAGTAAAAAATGCTCCACCCAAAAGGCAAGACTTAGGAACATTTTTACTAGATTTTATGGATACAGATTTTGATGATCATATAGATTTATATCTATTTGTAAAAAAATATTTATTTATTCATTTGCTAACTATATATGATAATAATATTATTACTGATATAAATAATTACCACATTGAAATCAAAAAAGATAAAGCTCAAGATTTTATTGATTGGATTTATAACACGTATTCTGTTGATTTTTCAATGATACAAATAAACTTGGAAAGAGTCTTTAGAAACAAATATTATGATGATATATTAAAAATTACAGATATATTATCTGATGAATATGACGAAATAGAAGAACTGTCAAGCAACGAGAAAGACTACTGTGCAATTAACGAATTATTAGCTGACAATAATATAACAAAAATCAACTATGATTTAAAAACATTTTTTATGAACAATATCCCTGAAAATATATCTACTAATTACACATTTTCTTCTGATACTGTTGATAACTTTTTATATTGTATTGTTAAAGAATTAATAAGTAATGTTAAAAATATTAAATTTGAATGTTGTAGAAATTGTGGCTATTGGTTTATTAATACAAATAATAATGGACAAAAATATTGTGATTCTATATTTGAAAATAATATGACTTGTAACGAAATTGCTAAAGAAGAACGTTCTAAGAAAAATGAAAAAGATGATATATATTTACAAAAATGTAGAAAAAGATACAAAAATTTACACAAGCAAGTTTCAATAGGTGCATCTGAAAGAGTGCAAAATTGCTTTGAAATTTTTAAAGAGCAATATCCTATTTATCAAGAAAGATATAAAGAAGGATTAATTACTGGAGAAGAACTTCTTGAATGGCTTGAGTGTATGAAAATCCAAAAATAAAAATACAAATCTCAGCGATCTGTATTTTTATTTAACATTTGATGCAGAAGGTTTGTTATCATTTCTTGCATCTATTAAAATTATATTATCATCATCTTCCATACCAAGTTCTTTTATTATTTTTTTTGCTCTCATCTCTTCATCTTCAGTAAAAAACAGTATTACCTTTAATCCATTATTTGTATTATTTGATTTCTTGTAAATCTCTAATTGATTTTTTAGATTTTGCTTTAATTTAGTACTTTTTGCTAATTTAAATTCTATTAGAGAGGTATCTATTGCTCCATATGAAAATTTATAATCCACTGGTCCTCTACCATTATTAGGTTCTCTATTAATATCATATTTACTCCCATAGCAAACTAATTTAAACATAAGTTGTAAATCTTTTTCCTGTTTTATTGGGATATCACCATTATAAAATAATAAATAACAATCATTGTTTTCTATAGCATCTTTTAAATATTCTACTCGCTTCCTTGCTTCCTCATATGCATTTTGTTTTTCCTCTATAAAGAAATTAGTTTTTTGTAAATAATCTATTAATTTTTGAGTATTACTTATTAATATTTCTTCTGTATCATTTACTTTTTTCTCACTAACAGCAACAGCACTATTACCATCATCTTCTTTTTGTTTTATATAATAATCTAAAATTTCTGGATACTCTTTAATAGTGTTCATTATTGCTTTATTCTTTTCTTCCTTAGTTGGTTTCTTGTCTTTATACATGGCTAATTGACTATTTAAATGTTGGTTAATTTGCATTCTTAAAACATCATTTTCTATAGAAAATGGTATTAATTCAAATTTTCGGTACAAATCATCTTTATTAATCCATGATGTTTCTCTGGTCAAAATATCTCTAGGTGTAAGAATTATATAATCATTATTATATTTAGGAAGATAGTACTGTTTTCTTTCCCACATTTCCGATTCATAATTAAAACTATTTTTTTGAATCCAAAAATAATCACATTGTTCTGGAGTTAAATATAATTTAGCAAACTTCTCAGTATATTCCAAAAGAAATTTCTTAATTAAATTAACGGTAAAATCGCTTATATTATCTTTACCCACACCTTCGTTAATTAAACATAATTTTTCAAGATGTGCTCCTTTTGAAAGTTTTTCACTTCCAAAATCACTAAATTTTTCTTTAAATACATATTTTAAATTCTTAGCAAAATCATTTCCTAGTCCACTTCCAGAATTTCCACCAATGCTATAACCCAACCAATTTTGCTTCTGTTCAGGAAACATATACCATGACTTTAGTTCAGTCTTAGTTAAATTCAATGCTGATTTTTTCTTTAAGAATACTAAATATTTTATTATTTCATCATGCAATTCATTATATTCTTTTTTATCACTATAAAATAATAAGAACGGATCCACAAATAATGGTAAATCACTTCGTAATGATATATTAAATGCACCATACTGTTCTAATATTTCTTCACTCACGTTAAAAAAATCCGTAAAATAAATCTGCATTTTTCTCACCTCTTAACTTAGGCAATTATACCACAAAATTCTTCAAATATCCATACTTTTTCGACTAATAGCTTTTTCAGTACCCTACTAAAATATTTATGATATTTTTCTCATTGTCGGGTTTTGTTTTCTTTTTTCAAGATGGTACAATAAAATCATAGTAATACACTCTGTTACTAAATAAAACGAAAGGAGGCAAAAAATTGACTGGTAGTATTGAAAAACGTGGTAAAGACAGTTATAGGTTAGTAGTATTCAAAGGTTATGATTTAGATGGAAAATCTATAAGACATAAAAAAACAATTCATTGTAAGAACAAATCTGAGGCAAGAACTGAACTTGCAAAATATATAGCAGAAGTTGAAAATGGATTTATTGTTGAAGGAAATGTTCCAACATTTAAAGAATTCGTTGAAATATGGAAACGTGATTATGGACAAAAAGAACTTGCTCCATCTACTTATTATAGATATTTAGGAATATTAGAATCTAGAATTCTTCCATACTTTGGACATTTTAAACTAAATAAAATTCGACCTATAGACATTATGCAATTTTATAATTTACTTGAAGATGATACACAAATAGTTAGAAAGAAAAATAACAATGGAAAGAAAACTAGAAAGCCTTTATCTAAGAAAACAATTTTAGAACATCACAGACTTTTACATGCAATGCTAACAAAAGCTGTATATTGGCAAATGATTGTAACTAATCCTGCAGATCGAGTACAACCACCCAAAGCACCTAAGCCTAAGCGTGAATGTTATGATGAAGTACAAACTAGAATTCTAATAGATAATTTAGAAAAGCTAACTGGAAATGATGTAAAATATAAAGTTGCTGTTTTACTAGACATATTCATTGGTGCAAGACTTGGTGAACTAGCTGGACTTGAATGGTCTGACATTGATTTAAAAAACGGAATTATAAGCATAAACAAATCAAGTCAATATTTATCTGACAAAGGAATATTTACAAAAAGTCCTAAAACAGAAAGTTCAATTCGTGAAGTCGCTATTCCTGATTTTATCGTTTCTTTACTTGAGGAATATAAGTTATGGTATGAAGAACAAAAATCGATTGTAGGCGATTTCTGGCACGATTCTGATAGGTTATTTGTACAAGTAGACGGCAAACCAATTACACCATCAACAATAAGTAAATGGTTTGAAAAATTTATTAAACAAATTGGCTTACCTGTTATAACATTTCATGGCTTACGCCATACAAATGCAACATTGCTCATAGCTCAGCAAGTAGATGTAGCAACTGTATCAGCAAGACTAGGTCATGCACAGATTACTACAACCTATAATTTCTATGTACATCCTTTAAAATCACACGACAAACATGCAGGAAATGTACTAGAAAATTTATTAGTTACAAACGCACATTAACAATTCAATATTACTAAATCTTTTTTGCTCTCATATTTATCAGCTATGAATCTTGTTGAAATTTATAGTATTACAAAGGTCTAGTTTGAGGAGTTCATCCCCAATTTCTCCCCAAATTGACATAAGAATCAAATTTTTAGTGATTATAGCAACCTTTAAACAAAATAGAAAAATCACTAAAACCGTTATGGTTCTAGTGACTTTGAGTTGGTTGCGGGGGTAAGACTCGAACTTACGACCTTCGGGTTATGAGTTGACATAACCCTGATTTTGAATTTTGAGGAAATGTTTGGTTTTTGTTGGTATTTAGAGGGTTTTAGAGTATTTCATTTTTGGAACTTTTTGGTATTTTTTTGTAGTTTTGGGGATTTATTTCCCCAGGATTTCCCCAAGATTTTTTTGTGAGGTTTTGGGAATATTTGGAAATTATTTAAAGGTTTTAATGTTTCTTTAAAAATTATATTTTAACTTTTTAAATTTTGAATTTATAGTCTGTAATTATAAATTTAAAACCTTTAATCTTTGATTTTTAATTTTTGAAATAATGGAGGTAAAAAATATGGAATTTAAATTATCTAAAAATGAAATGAATGATTTATTGAAAGAATGGATTGTTTTTAGGGATGAGGAATTGTCTAGGTTGACTTCTGAAGACAAAAGACATCCGTTGAAATTTAATGAGTTTGAAGAAAGGCTGGTTAGGAGTTTGCCTTATAAGAATAGAAAGCTTGCTAAAAATGAGCTTGAGAAGATGTATGAGCATTTTCTTGATTTTAGTAGTTATTATAATGAAAAGTATTATAGAGCTGGGTTTGGCGATTGCTTGAATTTGGTTATTATGACTTTAGGAGGTTGTAATAAATGAGTTTGAGGAAGTATGGTGTTATTTTGAAGAAGTGTTTGAAGGAGAATAAGCCAATGCTTTATAGCAGGCTTATTATTGAGGGTGAGCTAATGGATTGGCTTTTGGTGAGGGAGATTTATTTGTATGAATTTGCGGAAATAGTTAGAGAGGAATTGAAAACGGCTTATCCTGAACTGAAGACTGGTGAGTTTTTGGTTATGGCTAGGTATGTTAATTTTATTGAGAGTTGTGTGGATGAGATTGTGATTGGCGAGATTTGGGAGATTGTATAAAATCGAGTAGGAACTGAATAATTATTTTATTCAGTGTCCTCTCACACCACTG
>CAMEHU010000024.1 GCA_945917765.1 uncultured Lachnospiraceae bacterium
TATTAAAAAAAGCCATGGCCATATTCACGCAGAAATAGAAGATAAATTCAAATTTATAGAGGAAAACAAAGGAATTTATGATATTAAAAGATTATGCAAAGCATTGAAAATAAGTCGTTCAGAATATTATTATCATAAAAATCATAGAACAAATGTATATAAAGAAGATAATAGAAGTTTGGATGTTGATATCTTAAGAATATACAACGAAAGCAAGAAAAGATATGGTTCACCCAAAATTCAGAAAATACTTGAAAATGAAGGAAGACATGTAAGTGTCAAAAGAGTTGGCAAAAGAATGAAGTTCTTAAAAATAAAATCATGCATAGTAAAAAAGTACAGACCAGGAAGTAGCAGTAAAAAAGTTGATAATGAAGGTAAGAAAAACTTGTTAAATCAGGAGTTTCAAGCAGATGAGTTAAGGACAAAAATGGTTTCAGATATAACATATATTTATGTTAAAAATTATGGTTGGACATATTTAGCGACGGTAGAAGATTTATGTAGTAGAGCAATAATAGGATATAGCTATGGAAAAACAATAGATACAGATTTAGTAATAGAAGCAATAAAAAATGCACAAATGAAGGGAAAATTCAAAGAACAAGCGATATTTCATAGTGATTTAGGTAGCCAATATACATCAAATAAAGTTGAGAAATACTTGAAAGAGCTAGGATTAAGACATTCTTATAGTAAAAAAGGTTACCCTTATGACAATGCATGTATGGAAAGCTTCAATGCCATATTAAAAAAAGAAGAAGTAAATTTAAAAGAGTATGAAACATTTGAGGAAGCAAAAATGGCATTATTTGAATTTATAGAAGGATGGTATAACAGAAAAAGGATACATTCAGCGATAGGATATCAAATACCTTATGATATAGAAAAAATGTCAGCGTAAAAATTCCACGCTTTTGTGTCCAAAAACTTGACATAGATCCAATATTTAATAAAAAACATAATAATAAATGGAGATGGAGCCGATTGGACAGGATTAATTGTAGAAGGTGCAAAAGAGATTTTTCAGCTTGATATGGCACATATACAGAAGAAAATATTTATAGCAATAAGTAATGAAGAATATTTAAAGCAGATGCAGGAAATAGTATTTACAGAGCGAGCAAAAGACATATTTAGTTTAATTTATAATTATAAAGCAGAATTAGAGAGTGATGGAAAAAATGATGAATTAAACAAAGTTAATGAATTAGAAGAATATTTAAGAAATAATGAAGCAATATTGAGGTACCAATACAAATTGGGATATACCGAAGACAAAATAAAAGAAATGCAAGAGGAATTACCGTCATTAGGTTCAGAGGAAAGTCATATGTATTGCGTATGTAGAGATAGAATGAAGAAAAATAGAACAAGTTGGTCAGTAGAAGGTTCAGAGGCATTGTTGATGGTAATAATGAGCAAAATGAATGAAACGATTGTTGAGATTATAACAAGAAAAGCCGAAGAAAAAATTAAAGAGGAGCTAGAAAAAAGAATACCAGACCCAACACAAGTAAAGAAAATAAAACAAGGAAAAATAGTATATGCAGGCAAATATGAAATAGCAGGTAATTTTACAGGAAGAGCAAAAGATTATATATTAAATGTTCTAAAAACAAAGAAATGGACAGAATTAATGATAACAAATTAAGTCAAAAAAATAATGTGTTTTTGGCTTATTAGTCTTGCTTTTTAGTAAAAAAAATATTAGACTAAAGGTAGTTTAAATCAAGTTAATTCGAATCAAATTATTATATTAGTGCTGAAAATGTTGAAATCTAAAGGAAACCCCAGCCAAAAAAACTCATACAAACGGTGGTTCGGAGGTTGCAAATAAAAAAATGTATGATATAATGCAAATAAAATAAATTATAAAATGAAGGTGGAAAATATGGAATTATATAGCACTTACATTGAAACAGATAAATTTGATGAAATAGTTAATTTTTATGAAAAAGTATTTGAAAAAAAAGGAAATATATTTACCAAAAATAGATGGACAGAATTTGATTTTGGAAACAAATTATCTATATATAATAAATTATATGACGAAGAAAAAATAAAAAGTGGAAACTTAGACGATAATTTTAATAGTGAATATATAAAGAACTTTAATATTGATAGAGGAGAAAAGAAAAACAATATTATAACTTTGAATTTTTATGCAGAAAACTTAAAAGAAGAATATAAAAGAATTAAAGAATTGAACATTTGTAAAATGTCAGAAATAATGTATGTAAATATAACAGAACCATATTATTATTTTAATATATTTGATCCAGAAGGAAATACAATTGAAATTTGTAGTAATTCTTTGTAATAGGAGAAAACGATGGAATTTGTAAAAGCTAAAACTATACTTACAAAAGTAAAGGATGGTAGTGAGTGGTATGGTGTAGATTACAATATGAATTTATATAGAGGCTGTTCACATGGGTGTATTTATTGTGATAGTAGAAGTGATTGCTATCATATAGAAAATTTTGACATAGTAAAAGGCAAAGAAAATATGCTACAGATATTGGAAAATGAATTAAGTAAAAAACGATTAAAAGGTGTTGTATGTATTGGAGCTATGTCTGATACATACAATCCAATGGAAATAAAATATCAGCAAACAAGAGGAGCCCTGCAGCTGATATCAAAATATGGTTTTGGTGTTTCTATTGATACAAAAAGTGATTTGATATTAAGAGATATAGATTTGCTAAAGGAAATAAACTCAAAGAATAATGTTATTATTAAATTTACTATAACTACTCCAGATGACAACTTATCGAAAAGAATTGAACCGAATGTATGTGTATCTTCTAAAAGATTAGAGGCAATAAAGATATTGAATGACAATGGTATCTTTACTGGAATTATGATGAATCCAGTTTTGCCTTTTATTACAGACAAAGAAGAAGATATAAAAAAATTAGTAGAACTCGCTCGTAGAAACGGCGCTAAATTTATTCATACTTATATGGGAATGACATTAAGAGAAAACCAAAGAGCTTATTATTTTGAAAAATTAGATGAAAAATTTCCAGGTGTAAAAGAAAAATACATCAAAAATTATGGAGATAGATATAATTGTTTAGTTCCTAATTATAAGCAGTTATATAAAGTATTCACAGATGAATGTGATAGGTATGGGATATTATATAAAATGAATGATATTATAAGAACATATAAAAAGGAAAGCACAAATGATGGACAAATTTCATTGTTTCGATGATAAAAAATAGAATACATAAGGAGTAATTTATGAATTATATAAATGAAATGAAAAAGGCAATAGATTATATTGAAAATAATTTAGATAAAGATATTAACTTTGAAAAAGTATCAAAAGAAGTTGGTATGTCATCATTTTATTTCCATAGAATTTTTACTGCTATAATTGGAATTTCTCCAACAGCATATATTAGAAATAGAAGATTAACAGTAGCAGCACAAGAAATTTCAAAAAATAATGAAAATATATTAGATATAGCGTTAAAATATGGATTTGAAAGCCACGAAGCATTTTCAAGAGCTTTTAAGAATTTTCACGGGGTTGTACCTAAAATGGCTAAAACAGATGGAAATGAATTTAAAAATTTTAGTAAAGCAAATTTAGATATAGAGGTTAATGCCAATAATATATTGAGTTATCGAATTGAAAGTAAAGATATTATTAAGATATCAGCATTTTTTAGAAAATTTAATATTGAAAATAAAGATGAAATACCTAAATATTGGAAAGAACTGAAAGAAAGTAGAACTTTAGAAAAAATATCAAATAACTATAAAAAAGATTTATTGGGAATTTGTATAGGAACACAAAGTGATTTTGAATACAAATATGGAATTGGAATAGAACAAACAGAAGATACAGAAACTAATATTGAAATGGAAACAATTGAAATTCCGAAAAGTATATGGGTAGTTTTTAAATGTAAAGGACAAGATGAAAAAGATATAAATGAATTATGGACAAGGATATATAAAGAGTTTTTTATTACATCTAGTTATAAACAATGTATGGATATAGATTTTGAGTTATATGATGACGAAAATACAGAAATATGGATTCCTATATCAAAAGAATAGATATAAGAATTGTGCAAGAAAAGTCAAGAAATAGCTTTTTAAATATTTTATAATGAATATAAGATATTTGAGAAAGGAATGTGATTTTATATGAATAGACCAATAACAACTTTATTTATGTTAGAATCATTAGATGGTAAAATTAGTACCGGAAGTAGCGATAATTTAGATGCTGATAAAGACTTTTGTAGAATAAATGGGGTCAAAGAAGGCTTGCACCAATATTATGAAATAGAACAAGAAACGGATATATTTTCTCTAAACACAGGTAGAGTAATGGCTAAAATAGGAGTTAATGAGAAAAAAGAATATCACGAAAAGATTGATGCAGTAACATTTGTAATAATAGATAATAAACCACATTTAAACGAAAATGGAATAGATTATTTATGTCATTGGGTAGGAAAACTATTATTAGTTACTACAAATAAAAATCATATTGCATATAGTTTACAAGATAAATATGATAACTTAGAAATCTTATATTATGATACTTTAGATTTGAAAGGGTTATTAGAAGATTTATATAGCAAATATAATGCGGAAAGATTGACAATTCAATCAGGTGGAACATTAAACGGAATGTTTGTTAGAAATAAGTTGATTGATTTTGTAAATATTGTTATAGCTCCAATAATTGTTGGAGGAAAAGATGTTGCAACATTGGTAGATGGTGAATCTATAACAGATGAAAGTGAATTAAATAAGTTATTGCCCTTAAAATTATTAGAGTGTAATAAATTAGAAGATTCTTATATTCAATTAAAATATAAGGTTTTATAATGAAAAATTTTATAAAAATATATGTCGTAAATCTTCGTAAATTATTAAATATTTACGAAGATTTCCGGCAACCAAGTAGAAAATCCCTCTGTGTCAGAGGGATTTTCAGCGTTTATAAACGAACGAGCCACACTAAAGTGTGCAACATTAAATGTAAATATATTGTAAGTTATATTTTATTAAAAAGCAATAATTTTATAGAAATTTGTTAAAGGTCTTGTATAAAATTCAAATACATGATACAATACAAATGTTCGCAAAAATAAATACAATTTTAGGAGGCGATTTTATGAAGAAGTTAGAAGAATACAAATCAGGTGAATATATAAAAATGAATGATTACAAAGCATTTATTCCAAGTAAAATAAATTACAACTGGGGTTGGGATGATACAAAGTTGGACAAGTTGTTAGCAGAAGCCAACAGACAAATTGGAGAACTAAATGCTTATTCACTTTTAATACCTAATGTAGATTTATACATTAAAATGCATGTAAAAATTGAAGCTAATAAGTCTAGTAGAATTGAAGGAACTAGAACAACAGTAGAAGAAGATTTATTAGATGTAGCAGATGTAAATCCAGAGAAGAGAGATGACTGGGAAGAAGTACAAAATTATGTTAAAGCAACAAATTATGGAGTTCAAAGAATTAGTGAAGGGTTTCCCGTATGTACTAGATTAATAAGAGAAATCCATAAAATATTAATGACAGGAGTTCGTGGAGAGCATAAAACACCAGGAGAATTTAGAACATCACAAAATTGGATTGGTGGTAGTATGCCAAGTACAGCTGCTTATGTTCCACCACCACACACAGAAGTTGCAGAATGCTTAAGTGATTTTGAAAAATTTATAAATAATGAAGAAATTGATACACCGGATTTAATAAAAATTGCAATTTTGCATTATCAATTTGAATCAATACACCCATTCTTAGATGGTAATGGTAGAATTGGTAGATTGCTTGTGCCACTTTATATCCAAAGTAAAGGAATGCTTCAAAAATCATGTTTGTATATTTCAGATTATATTGAGAGAAACAAAGATACATACTATGATACATTAACAAGAGTAAGAACTCATAATGATATGATAGGTTGGATTAAATTTTTCTTAGAAGCGGTTATTGAAACATCAAAAACGGCAAAAGAAAAATTTAGAAATGTTGTGGAATTTACCATGGAAATGGATAAAATGGTAATGAATTTACCTGTAAAACCAGAAAATGCAAAAAAAGTAATTGATTTATTGTATGATGAACCAATTATGACAAGGAACAAGATGGCTGAATATACAGGAATAAAATTAACTACAATAAACGGAGTAGTTAATGCATTTTTAGAAAAAAATATTATAAAAGAAACAACTGGATATAGTAGAAATCAAATTTTTGCTTTTGAAAAATATATTGATTTGTTTTTGAAGTAGAAGAGTTATATAACGAAAATTACGAAAAATTCGTGATATAGATTTTTATGTCACGAAAAAATTGGAAAATTTGTGATATAGATTTTATATCACGAAAAAAATGAAAAATCCGTAATATAAATTTTTATATCACGAAAAAATCAAAAAATTCGTGATATAAAATTTTATAAGTCAAAAAAACAAAAAAATTTGACTTATAAAATTTTTAAGTTAAAATCAAATTATAAAAAACGCTAAAGGCAGGATAGTGATACAGAGTGTATCACGACAACACATAGAAAGACAAGCTTTCTAGCACTCTTAAAAATTTTTAAAATACAGAGAAAATGCAGAATACTTAATATGGTACGAAAGGCTTTATACAACTGGAGTATAAGGTAAAAACTAGACAAAAAAAGAGAATAAAAATATATCCTAAGTATCAAGATATACAATAAGTGTATTAGCCAAAAATAAATGATTTTGTAATTTATTGACTTTTAAAAATTCAAAATTGTTTCAAAAAACGTTCATTGACTATATAAAAATAAGGTAGTATTATCTTAATATGAAAAATTGAAGGCAGAGAAATTTGAGTTAGAGAAATCTGGCTCTTTTTCTTTGCTTTTTTGTTTTTCAAATATTTAAATTTATGGAGGTAAAAAATTATGTTTATTGACAAGTCAAATGAGGTTCTTATGAACCATTACAGAAAACAAGAGATTATTAAGGCTACGAAAAGGCTTGATGAGGAGAAGATGCCAATTGTTAAGGTTTTACAGTTGGCAAATAAGGAGTTTATAACAACAGATGAATTATTGGAGGCTTTATACATCAGCAAGGAACAAGTATTAGAGGAAGTGCTTAATACAACAAGTGTAACAGAGAATACATCTAGTGTATCAGAAAATACAACAGATGTATCTGCTAGTACAACTAATGTAACAGAAAAAGCTCCAATGGAAATTGCTAAAACTTATAAAGAATATTATGAGAAATATAATCACGACAGAAAACAAATTTGCAAAGATAAGAAAATTGCAAATGGAACTTTTCAAAAATATCTGAGGTTGAATTATTTAATACCGGAATTGCAAGAAATGGTGAATAATAAAATGTTGTCAGTAGTGTCAGCAGAGCAAATTAGTTTTTTAGATAAGCATAATCAAGAAAATATATGTTACTTAATGGAACATTTTAGATGTGAAATAACAGAAAGTGTTGCTAAAAAAATAAAGCAAAATTATTTATTTTGTAAAAAGAATAATGGAATGTTTTTCTTAAATGAATCAGTAATTAAAAAATATAAAAAAGAAAAGAGCATTAAAGTTTCTTTTTCACAAGATGAAATTGAAAAATACTTTAATGGAATATCAAGACATAGTTTAAAGGAATACATTATAAGTATTGCAAAAAATATACACGATGTATAAGATTACATACTATGGATATTCAGAAAGAACGAAAGAATAATACGGATTTATTTAAAGAAAAAGTCGATACCAATTTACTAAACGGAAGTATTGAGATAACACTTTTAAACAGAATATATAAAAAACAACTAATAAATGAGAAAATTTACAAACAAACGAAAGAGAGCATTATAAAGGAATATAAACTAGAAAAAATGGAGATTTGATTTTATCAAGGTTATAGTGTATAATCCAAACAGGGTTCTCTCTAACGGAATGGAGGATTAATGAAAGTTCAAGTTATAGAGAAAATTCAAGGAAGAATAGACAGAGCTACAGGTTTAAAAATAAATACAAGATTAAGAGTAGCTGCGTATGCAAGAGTAAGTACAGATTCAGAAGATCAGTTAAATAGTTTTGAATCACAAGTAAAATACTACAACGAAAAAATCAATAAAAATAATGAATGGTTATTTGTAGAAGTATATGCAGATGAATCAATTTCAGGAACACAAGATTATAAGCGTAGTAATTTTATGAGAATGATACAAGACAGCTTAAATGGTAAAATTGATTTAATATTAACAAAATCAATTTCAAGGTTTGCACGAAATACTTTAGATACTCTAAAATATGTAAGAATGTTAAAAGAAAAAAATGTAGCAATTCTATTTGAAGAAGAAAATATTAATACTCTAGAAATGGCAGGAGAATTACTATTAACTATACTTAGTTCAGTTGCACAACAAGAAAGTGAAACAATATCATCACATGTAAAACTAGGACTAAAAATGAAACAACAACGAGGAGAGCTAATTGGATATAATGGCTGTTTGGGTTATACCTATGATAAAGAAAGTAAAAGCATATCTATAAATGAGGAAGAAGCGGAAATTGTAAAATATATTTTTAGCAGATATGCACAAGGTGTTGGTTCAAGTATTATAGCCAAAGAATTAACAAACATGAAATATCAAACACCCAAAGGCTTAACTGTTTGGAGTGATTCAACGGTCAGAAGAATACTAAAAAATGAAAAGTATAAAGGTGATGTATTACAAGGTAAAACGTACACTACAGACCCTATAACTCATAAAAGAGTAGTAAATATGGGAGAAGAAAATCAGTATTACATAAAAGAACATCATCAAGCAATAATTGAACCAGAGCTATTTGATAAAGTTCAACAAATACTAGAAAAAAGAGCAGGTTCAAGAGAAAAAGGCAAACGAAAAGGCAATTATAGTAGAAAATATCCATTTAGTAGTAGAATTTATTGTGGATTTTGTGGGACAGTTTTAACAAGAAGAAATTGGAATTCAGGAACAAAAAATGCTGCACCAGTTTGGCATTGTATGAATTTTGTAAAAAGAGGAAAAACAGAATGTCCAAAATGTAAGGCAATTAAAGAAACAATAATTGAAAATTGTTTTGTAGAGGCTTATAAAATTTTGTGTAGCGATAAAGGCGATATTGTCGAAAAGTTTATTAATAGAATAAACAACATAATAACTGAAAATTCATCAGATAAGTTAATAGAAAATATTGAGGTAGAAAAGCAAAAGTTGAATTCAAAAATGAATAAATTAATTGATTTAAGCTTAGATAATGTCATAGATAGAGATACATTTTTAGAGAGAAAAGAAAAATTACAAACCCAAATTGAACAATTAAATATGAAACAAGAAAAGTTAATGTTAGATGAAAGAAACAACACTAACAGAAAACTTAGTTTAAATAAAATAAGAAAATTTCTTGAAACTGGAGATATTGTAACAGAATTTGATAAAGATGCTTTTGAAATTTTAATAAAACAAGTTATTGTTGGTGGATATGATGAAAAAGAAAATGCTGATCCACATGCAATAACATTTGTATTAAAAAATGATAATATTATCAATTCTAAAGAATATCTACAGACAAGCTACAATGTAGGTAAACTAAATCTACAGGAAAGCAACCACACATGTTGAATGCGTGGCGTTGATGGGTCGTAAGGAAAGTTAAGAAACCGTTGATATTACTGCGTTACATCGTTTCAATAAAATTGAAAAAAAGCTATAAAATTAGCAAAAAATTAGTCAAAAATTGACCAGTTTGACATAATTAAAAACAACCTGGTTAAAGGTTGATTGGTCAAATTAAATAAAAAATAAGTTAAAGTTTTTCTCTAAATAAAGCATTTTTATGCTTTATTTTTTTTGAAAAAAGATTTGGAGGTAATATGAACGATTCAAAAATTAAAAATAAAATATATAAGATTAATGAAAAATCATTAAAAAAATTTGATGAAATAATAATGGATTCAATAATAGGATTAACTATTTATAATAAAGCTGATAAAGATATGTTACAAAGATTAACTTTGGCACATATCTCTTTTTTTATTGAAAGTGATTTTAAAAAATTTGAAACTCTCTCAGATGAGGAAAAAGATTTGTATTGTAAAATTCTCTTTGATGGAATATATGAATTATTTGAAAACGATGAAGATAAAAGAGTTATTAAAGATTTAATAAAAATATTATATATTTTTTTAGATTGCTTCTCAGAGGTAAATTTAAGGGAGGTGATGCTAAAAATATAATGAAACGCACAGAAGAAAAATTTTAATAAGGGATAGTTACTCTAGTTAGTTATGAAAATGCCACAAAATCGATTGTGGTGCGAAGTGAAAGGAAGGATTATATGAATAACTACAAAAGATATTTTTTAACTAGTGAATCTGTCACAGAAGGGCATCCTGATAAAGTATGTGATTATATTTCAGATTCAATCCTAGATGCTTGTTTAGAACAAGATAAAAATTCGAGAGTAGCAGTAGAAACATTCATATCTAATGGACAAGTTTCTATTGCAGGACAAATAACATCAAATGCAAATATTGATATTGAAAAAATTACAAGAGAAAAATTAAAAGAAGTAGGTTACAATGATGAAGAAACAAGTATAGATTATAAAACTTGCAAAATTAATGTAAATATTGTTAAGCAAAGTAATGATATTGCAATTGGAGTTGATGAAGGTGGAGCTGGAGATCAAGGAATAATGTTTGGTTATGCTTGTGATGAAACAGAAAGCCTAATGCCATATGCAATAGATGTTGCTCACAAATTGGCTCATAGATTAGCTGAAGTAAGAAAAGAAGGAATAATTCCATATTTGAAATCAGATGGAAAAGTTCAAGTTACTGCAGAGTATTTGAATAACTATCCATTTAGAATAGATACAATATTGATTTCAACTCAACACGATGCAAATGCAGATATAGATGAGCTTGAAAACGATATAATAGAAAAAGTAATTAAACCAGTTGTTGAGTCTGATATGATAGATATTGATACAAAGTTTGTTATTAATCCAACTGGAAAATTTGTTATAGGAGGAGCTGTAGCAGATACTGGATTAACAGGAAGAAAAATTATTGTAGATACTTATGGAGGATATGCTCATCACGGAGGAGGAGCTTTTTCAGGAAAAGATGGAACAAAAGTGGATAGGTCAGCATCTTATATGTTAAGACATATTGCAAAATGTGTTGTTGCAAATGGATTAGCAAGAAAATGTGAAATACAAATTAGTTATGGTATAGGAATGAAAAATCCAATATCATTTTATATTGATTGTTTTGGAACAAATCGAATACCAGAAATTGATATTATAAATATAATTAAAGATACTTTCGATTTGACTCCTGAAGGAATCATAGAATATTTAAAATTAAAAGAGCCAATTTATTCAAAGACTACTAATTATGGACATTTTGGTAGGGATGGATTTACTTGGGAAGAATTAAAACAAATATAAAAAGACTTGTTATTAGGTGTATGAAGAGTTAAAATCACACACCAATAGCAAGGTCTTTTTTTGTTGGAAAGGAAATTGCTATGTTTAGTATAGGTTTTATAGTTGGAGCAATGATTGGAGGATTTATTGCAATAGCACTGCACTGTATGGTGATAGTGGGAAAGGAAGAAGATAGTAAATGGGAGGAAGAGCAGACTACGAGGAACGAAGAAAAGCAAGACAAGAAACATACAGAAGATTAGCACAAAAAGCTGAAGAGAAGTCAAGGCAGTATATGAATTCTAATGCTAACAGAATTTTAGAAATGACACCTCGGTCAGCCAATAATTATTGGTCATCATTCAGAAAAGATGGCTAGAAGATTACACGAAAGAGCTTGGAAAGACATTGGAAAATCAATCGAAGAAGATAAGAAACAAAAGTATTATGAAGAAAAAGCAAAAGATATGAATAATTCAAATGTTATTTATAATGACGATCCAAATGCTGTAACAAAACTAAAAGAAAAGTTGGAGTATTTAGAAAAGCAAAGAGCTCTTATAAAAGCAGATGAAGAACATGAGTCTTGGCAACTTCAAAATATAGGGGCGAGGATAAGAGAAACAAAAAGAAGAATAGCAAGACTGGAAAAATTAGAAAATATAGAATTTGAAGATAAGGAATTTGTTGGTGGTAAAGTAATCCATAACAAAGAAATTAATAGAATTCAATTTTTATTTGATGAAAAGCCAAATGAAGATGTTAGAAATAATTTAAAACACAATGGTTTTCATTGGTCTAGAAATGAAGGTGCTTGGCAAAGAGAATTTAATGAAAGAACAATAAAAGTTACTAATGATTTAGTAAAAGATATGTTTGAAAAAGAACAACCAAAAGAGACAGAAACATTTGTCCTTGAAGATGATGAAGAGGAAGAAAGGTAGCTGTTTTTAGAGGGAAAACTACTCTACTAAAAAAATGAAAGTGGCACAAAATCGATTCTCGTGCGAGAGAATTTTGAGGAGGTATGTGAAGCATGGGCTATTACAGTGATTTAAGAATTACTTTAACCAAAAATGATTATTTAGCAATGCTAAAAAAAGATGAAAAAAATAAGAACATTTGTAATTTTATATTAGATGAATATGAGTCTTATATTTATGAATATAAAAAAAATAATATTGATTGTGTTTGTATAAGAAGTGACAGCTTAAAATATTATAAAGAATTTAGTGAAATACAGATGTTTGAAAAATATTTAAGTGAAGCTAAAAGTGGATATGTATTTTTTAGAGATGGAGATAGATATGATGATATTGAATACAGAAATACAGCTAAATATAAAGAGCTAGAAATTCCTTTTGGATTCATTGACCAAATAAGAAATCAAGCAATAAATGAAGTTAAAATTAAAAATGCAAATTATGAAAAAACTGAAAAAAAATTTACTATTTTAAATAATGATGAAATAATAGATTTTTGCAAAGCAGATAAACATATGGTAGATGAAATAAAAGCGTGGTCAAAAGATGGAGTTCAGTTTAAATTAATATTAGATGTAGATGCTAAAAAAGAAAATTCATCTGCAGAAATATATTTAAGAAAACCTGAAGATGAACAATATTTACTTTGGTCTGCAGGTAAGGTAAAAACTGAAACTGCATTGAATTTTACAGGATATCCAAATGTAGAAGTCTTTTTACAAGATTTAAATAATGAAGAATCAAAAACTGAAAATGAGTCAGTAATAGAAGACGAGGAGGATGAGGAGTTAGAATGAAAAATACTAATATTTCAATTAAAAATATTCAAGAGGATTTAGAAAATCTTGATACAGAATATAGAGAGGCACTTGCAAAAGCACTTATGGATTTAAAGTACATAAATAAATCACCATTAGAAATGAGTATGGGAACAGAAGAAGAAAAAGAAGAACTTGATAGAGTTTATAATAAAGATTTGAGACCATATCAAATTGAAGAAATTATAAGATTTATTTCTAAAGAAATGAAAGAGGAGTTTCAATTTGAAGAGTATAAACCTATCGAAGATAAGTATCTTAAAATTGCAGAGGATAGTAAAGAAAAAAAGAAACCAAAATGTGCATTGATTGGACATGATGGGAACATTTTTAATCTAATGGGAATAGCATCAAGAACTCTAAAACATAATGGAATGCAAGAGGAATCTGAAGAGATGGTTAATAGAATTACAAACTCACATAGTTATTATGATGCAATTGCAATTATAGGTGAATATGTTGATATATCTGACAATGAATATGAAGATGATGACGAGGAAGATTATGAAGATTATTATGATGAAGACAACGAATATGAGTAAAATTTTCTAAAATTCCAAGTGCAACAAAAGCGCACCCCATAATTTGAGAGTGGACTCGCTAAAAGCTACGCTTTTAGGCTGTTCACGGGAGTCGAGTAGACTCCCTGTTCCTGCAAAATTGCCTGAAGGCAATTTTGAACGACTGAAGTTGGGAGAAAGGAGGGAGTTTTGGAGCTTGAAAATAAGCAAGAAAAGTTAGTAAGAATTGCAATAAATATTCCAGAAAGTAAAAGGGATATGATCCAAAAAGTTGTTGCAAAAAGTTCCTATAATAATGTTTCAGAGTTTGTCAGAGCAGGAATTGATAAGGAATTAGATATTCAAATGTATAAGGATAGTCTTGATTTTGTAGTTAAGGAATTGAGCAAATTAATTGATATGAAATTAGATGGATTTATTAGTTCTCAAAGAAAATTATATGCTAATAATGTAAGAATAAGTGCAGTAAATACTTATGCAGTTGGTGAAATGATGAAACGAATATTAGGTGATGAATTTCACAATGATTTTATTGGAATTGTAAAAAGTGCAAGAGAAAAAGCTAATTATTTTGTTAGTAGAAGGACAGAAGATATATCAAAAGAAGAACTTGCAGATTTTTATAGTATAGGTAATGTATATAGAAAAGAATAATTTAGATTATTAGAATTTAAATTGAAAGGATATCATTATGAAGAAATATGAAAGTATAATAATTCTTAACCCATCAATTGGTGAAGAAGTAAAAAAAGAAAAATTAAAACAATATAAAAAATATATAAAAGAACTAACTAATGCAAAAGTTGAATTGCAAGATTTAGGAAAGAAAACTTTAGCATATGAAGTTCAAGGTAATAAAGAAGGTGTTTTTGCAATATTCAATTTCGGTAGTAATCCTGAAAAAATTGGCGAGTTAGAAAGAAAATATAGAACAGATGAAGATGTAATAAAATTTATGACTGTTAGGCAAGAGAAAAACTTTGAGGAATATGAAGATTCTGAAGAAGACGAACAAGAAATGTAGGTGAGTAAAGTAAATCTTATATGAGTAATTTAATTTTTATATTTAAAGCATATAATCCTAATAAAAGAAGTACATATTTTAAGCATAAAACTTACACAAATTATATTGCAAATAGCGAATATGTAATTAGAAATAAAGAAACAACTCACGGATTATTTGGAATTGTAGATAAATTTCCAAACATACAAAGTGAAGAAAATTTATCAAATATAATTAATTATATTGATGAGTTGGCAAAAGCAAAAGTTCCAATATATAGAGGTTTGGTTTCACTTACAGAATTTGATGCAGAGAGATTAGGTTACTACGATCAAGAAAAGTGGAAGAAGTTATTAGAAAACAGACTTCCGAGTATAGCAGAAAAATTAAATATAAAATTTAGTGATTTGCAGTATTTAGGAGCAGTTCATTATGAGGAAGGACATCCCCATCTACAGTTTTTTGTTTGGAGTAAAACTAATAGAAATTATTTTATTAAGTATAAAGAAATTAATAAAATGAGGAATGAGTTTATAAATGATGTTTTTAAAGAAGATCTACTTCCAATATATCAAGATAAAGATTTGGCAAAGAAGAATATAACTGGTGAAAACTATATTTTACAAGAGTTAAAGAAGGCAAATCTTGATGAAAAGTTTGTAAGGGATTTAATGAAATATCAAAAGACTACATTTCAAAATCATCGAGTAAGAAGTATTTTGAAAGATGAAGAAATAAAAGAAATAGTTGATGCAATGCTAGTATTAAAAGATGAATTGAAAAATACTACAGGAAGTATCAAATATGAATATTTGAAGGCATATCCTGAAATACTAGCAAAGGTTAATGAAATAGCAATTAAAATAATAGAGCTATCTCCACAATGCCAAAGAGAAATTGATAAATATATTAAAGCAAAACAACAATTACTAGAATTTCAATATACAGATATAGATAAATTAAACCAAGCGAAAGAAAAAGTAAAAGAGGATGCTGAAAAAGAAATAATAAAGTTAATAGGGAATCAAATATTAGATATTGAACGAAAGTGGCTAAATACAAATGAACCATTTACATATGTAAAATATAATAATGAAAGTCGAGATTTATTAGATAGAATATTGACTGCATTATATTATCAAGCAGAGAATCAGAAGAAGTTAACTAGGTTTTATGAATTACGATTTAAGAAACAATTATCTAAACAAGCTAAAAAAGAAATAGCACTAAATAAGAGAAATAGTTCATCTTGGAATTGGGAGGAAGAAATTTGAAATTGTGTGGTTGGAATACTTGTCAAAATGGAATATGTTTGTTAAAATATTAGTGGAAGAAAAAATAAAAAATTATTAAACCAAATAGTAATAAGGAGGAAAAAATGAAAAAGAAATTTTTAAATTTATTAATTATAACAATTATTATAATGTGCACAACTATTATTTTAACAGGTTGTGGAAAAAATGATAAGAAGGGTGAGGATAATGCTCAAAAAGAGCAAAATACTAATGTATCTAATGAGCCAAACAATACAGTATTAAAAAAAGGTGTAACATATGCTGATTCATCTAGAAACATTGATAAAGTTGATACAAATAAATTTTCATTCTATTTAGATGAAGACCATAAAACTATATTATCATACTCAGAAGGTGATACAGATATTAAGCATATAAGAGTAAGAAGAGTCTTAAATGCTGGAAAATGTTCAGGAGCTTCATTTGGCTATAATCCAAAGGGTGCTTATATAGACTTTGCAAGTTCAACAAATATATACATAAATGTTTCAACTGATCAATATACAACTATCGATGGTAAACCATTTATGACTGAGGCGAAAAAAACAATTGAAGAAAATGAGAATTATAAATTTTACAGTGAATATGTAAATAATGCACAGTCAAGATTTGAATATGTTAAAAAAGTAGATGGAATTGATGTTCATTTTTACGCAGTTGCATTAACAAAAGATAAAGATAAGGTAAAACAAGGTGCAGAAGAAATATCAAAATTAATATCTAAAGATAAAGGATATGGTTTTTTGATAGATTGGTACATTAATTCAACAGTATCAAATCAAGAAGGATATGCTTTTAAATCATTCGATACGATAAAAATATATGAAAGATCAGGAAGTTTTTTAACTGGAGGTTCTGTAATTGAATTAGACGGTCGTTTAGTTGACTACTTTAGCCAATATGGTGGTGATAGAAATAAAGAAATCAAAGATGATTTTGTAAAATTATATGATCTAAAAGATGCTTATATTGGATATGAATTTATTGATAATAAGGATTTATATATTTATTTATATCATACTAAAGTAAATAATGAAGGAAAAACAGTAAAAGATAGAACAGAAGATATAGTTAGAATAAAAGATTTTGAAGGAAGCAAAGAAGATATAGAAAAAATTGCAAAAGCATATAAAGAATCAATAATTGAAGTTGAAAAATAATTGAGTTATATAAATGACACATAAAATGAAAATCCATTTAAAATCCATTTGTTGACTAAAAATTTACAAGGTGGTATTATTCTAATATAAAAAAATATATAAAAACAAAAAAATTTTTCATTCATAGAATTTAGAAAAAAGCCAAGGAGATAATGATTATGGAAAAAGAAAAAATTTTGAATGTCAATATTGAATATGGAAAAGAAAACTTGAAACAAATTACAATAAGGTAAAAGAACAAAAGTTTCTAAAAATTAATTAAATACAAACTATAAGGAGTATTTGTATAAAGGCAAGTACTTCTTTTTTCGTGCAAAGAAAGGGGGATTGCCTATTGATAAAAAATGAAGTTATGCACAAAATAATGAAAGATATGGTAATGTATTTAACACCATATCAATTGAAAAAATTAAAAACTACATTGCAAGACAAGTTAGAAAATGTAGAAATAAATTTAATACTAGATAAAGAAAAAGGTGTTATTTCATTAAAAGAAGTAGATGCAACTAGATTAGGTTACTACAATCAAGAAAAATGGAAAAGTTTATTTGAAAATAGATTACCTAAAATAGCAGAAATGCTAAATGTAAAATATGAGAATTTGCAATATGTTGGAGCAGTTCATATTGAAGAGGGTCATCCACACTTTCAATTTATGTTGTGGTATAAAAACGAATACAAACGAGATTATTTTGTGCATTATAGCATTAAAAATAAGTTGAGATTGCAGTTTACAAACGATATATTTCGAGAGGATTTACTTCCAATATATCAAGAAAAGGATTTTGCTAAAAAGAGGATTACAACAGAAAATTACTTGTTGAATCAATTGAAAAATGTGAGTAATAATAAGAAATTTCTAGAAGATATATTATTATATGAGAGAAATTTTGAACAAACAAAATTCATAAAACATCTGCTAAAAGATAAAGAAGTTAAGCAGATTGTTGATTTATTAATTGATTTAAAACGAGAATTAAGAAGTGTAAGCGGAAGTATAAAATATCAGTATTTAACGAGTCATCCTGAAATAATAAAAAAGGTTGATGAAATTTCAAGATTGATTATAGCATCATCTCCACAATGTCAAATTGAAATTGAGAAGTATATTCAAGCCAAGCAGAAATTGTTAGAGTTTCAATATACAGATGTAGCGAAACTTGAAGAGGCAAAAGAAAAAGCAAGGCAAGACGCTGAAAAAGAAATTATAAAAATGATGGGAAATCAAATTCTAGACATTGAAAGAAAATGGCTTATTAGCAGAGAAGAATACACATATACCAAATACAAAAATGAAACTAGAGATTTATTAGACGATATTCTGACAGCTTTGTATTATCAAGCTGAAAACAGGAAAAAATATAATAGGAATTTTGAGTTGAAATTTAAAAAGCAATTATCAAAACAAGCCAAAAAGGAACTTGCAATTAAGAAACGAAATGCATCAGAATTTGAGTGGGATGAGTTGAATTATGATTAAGAATTAATGATATTATAAAGAAAAATATTGAAAGATTTTGTTGAAAAACGCAAATCTTTCAATAAACTGAAAGATTTGCTTGACAAATAAAAAATCTTTCACTATAATATTATTGAGGTGGTAATTATGATTTATAGAGAACATTATATAAACCCAGTTCGAGATTTTTATGATTCAGATTTAATAAAAATAATAACTGGAATAAGACGTTCAGGAAAATCAGTTATTTTGGAACAAATAAGAAATGAAATAAAACAGAAAACAGACAATGTAATATATTTAAACTTTGAAGATAAAAGAATTTTAGCAAATATATCTAATAGTGAACAGCTTTTAGATTATATTGATGAAAATAAAAAAAGTGGAAAGTGTTATATTTTTCTTGATGAAATTCAAATGCTTGATGGTTGGCAAGATGCTTGTAAAACATTAAGATTATATGATAATTCTGTTTTTATTACTGGCTCAAATTCGAAACTACTTTCAAAAGAATTTACTAAAGAATTGAGTGGAAGATATGTTTCATTTAAGGTAAGACCATTTGTATATAAAGAAATATTGGAGTATACAAAAGAGTTGGAAAAGGAATGTTCTGTAACAGATTATCTAGTTTGGGGAGGATTTCCAAAAAGATTTGAATTTGACACAGAAGATGCAAAGTTGCGTTACTTAAACGATTTAGATGATACAATAGTAATAAATGACTTGATAAATAGATATCATATTCAAAAAGAAGGATTGTTTAAAAATTTGGTTAATTTTATATTGCGTTCAAATAGTAGAATAATTTCAGCTAAATCAATTCATGATTATATACAACAAAAACATGAAAGTTGTTCAATAAATACTATTATTAAATATTTAAGTTATTTAGAGGAAGCATATATAATTGAAACAATAAAACAATATTCAACAAGGACTAAAAATGAGTTAGCATATTATTTAAAAATATATAATGAAGATGTTGCATTAAATTCAATTAGATGTATGGATAATAGATATGATTTAACACACAATTTAGAAAACATAGTGTATAACGAGCTTGATTATATGGGTTATAAAATATATGTATATAATAATAAAGGCAGAGAAATTGATTTTCTTGCACAGAAAGATAATAAGAAATATTATGTTCAAGTAGCTTATAGCGTGGCTGATGAAAAAGCATATAACAGAGAATTTTCAGCATTTGCAGATATAGATAATTTATCACAAAAAATTATTATAACTAATGATGATATTGATTATTCAACTAGTACAATAAAACATATTAAATTAAAGGATTTCTTATTAATGGATACATTAGATGAAAAATAAAGTGTTGAAACAACATCTATAATAGTAAAACAAAATATTCATAAGAAATGGAAGGGCTGACAGGGTTATTTATTAAAATTTTATAAAAAAAGATTAAATAAGCCTGTCATACCCTATCAAACCCTGTCAAAAATGAAAGGGTTTGATAGGGTTAAGATTAATTGAGTAAAAAGGTGGAAATATAATGAATAAAAACAAAAGAATTTATATGATTATATTGTTAATTATACTTATTGCACTAATTATAATAGCAGGATTAAACATTGATAAAATAAATAATAATAAAAATAACCCTACAATAGAAACAGAAGCAAATGAGTATTCAAACTTAAATATAAATAAAGATGAGTTAAATATATTTTATCTTAATGTTGGTCAAGGAGATTCCACACTTATAACAATTAATGGATATACTATGCTAATAGATAGTGGAAATGATTCAGATGGATATTATATTTCTCAATTCCTGAAAGCACAAAACATAAATAAAATTGATTATTTTATAGTAACACATTTTGATGAAGACCATATGGGTGGAGCATATAAGATTTTAGAAGAACTGGAAATTGGAATATTATATACGCCAAATGATTTTTCTGAAAATAATACATACGAAAAATTCTTAAAAGCAGTTGAAGATAATAACATTAATATTGACAATAATTTGGTTGCATCAAAAGAAATTACATATTCATTGGGTGATGCTAGTTGGAGGGTGTTAAACATAAATGGCAATAATTCAAATGATTCTTCTATTGTAGTTGAGTTAAATTATAAGAATACAAAATATTTATTTATGGGAGATGCAACAACTGCTGTAGAAGATAATGTTGAATGGGATGAAGTTGATGTTTTAAAAGTAGGTCATCACGGATCTAATTCAAGTACAAGCAAAAAATTTTTAGAAACTACAAAACCGAAATATGCAGTTATTTCTGTTGGTGCTGATAATAGTTATAAATTACCTAAAAAGGATGTAATTGATAGATTAATAAATAATAATATAATTGTATATAGAACAGACGAAAAAGGTACAATTTGGCTTAAGAGTGATGGTGCAGAGATTTATTTTGATTTTTTAGAGTATAATATGGATGGAAAAGGTAGGAAGCAGGCAAATATTTTTGAAAGAAAGTATTGTGTGCTTTCTTTTTATAAATGCACAACATGATATAAACCATCATTTTGAAGTTGTAATCCGAACATGACCTACATCTTCGCTGTGTAATTCAGACATGCATATCATTTCGTGTGGAATAGGGAATTCTTCATGATTTAAATAACACTGAATAAAATCTTCTTCAATTTCATTAACTTCGAAAATTGTATTTGATGGTAATTTAGAAATTCGATATTTAACATCAGACTTTACTAGATAATCTCGTAGATCATGTATGAAATCATCAATCCATGAGTTTTTTAGAACACCAGAAGTGTGTATGGATAAATCAATATCACATAGTTTATCATAGAAAGAATTATTTAAAGAATTAAAAAAATCATTCAATAGTAAGACCTCCTTTCAGTTGTGAATTGATAGGATTATATTATGATTTAATAAATAATTCAAGTAAAATATAAAAAAAAATGAAAATTTTCAGAAAGGAGACACAAAAGAATAAGTAAAAAAATATTAATAATAATTGCATTAGTATTAAGTGTAATCATAACAGCATATTTCTCTGTTAGCATACACTTTATATTAAGTAAAAACTTTAATGAATTACTACATCTTAATGTAGAATTATTAATAAATACAATATTGAATAATAGAAGAGTGCTATTAATGTTTGGGATATCTGAACTTGTAATAGCATCTTTTTTATTGCTATTTTCAAACAAAAGTAAAAATATATACCATAGTGACAAGATAAAAATAACAGACAAGATAGAAGTTCCAAAACCAGTAGGTGAAGGGCAACATGGCACTTCGTGGTGGCTAGATAAAAAAGATTACAATAAAATATTTAAGTGTAATGTAATCAATAGAAATAAGCCTTATAATGAGGTTTCTTTTGATTCAGGTGGAGTAATTGTTAATTACGAACGAGAGAACAATTTGGAGAAAATCCATTATATAGACAGCAATTTGCACTTGTGTATTGTAGGAAGTTCAGGCTCTGGAAAGAGTCGTTCAATTATAATTCCAACAATAACAATGCTACGGATTATCTCGGTGAAAATATGTTTATTTCAGATGTGAAGGGGGAGTTATACCTATATACTGCAAATAAATTGAAAGAGCTAGGATATGATGTAATTGCAATTGATTATATAAATTTTCTAAAAAGTAACTATTACAATTATTTAGATATTATTATAAATGCAGTAGAAGATAATAATGTGCCACTTGCAGAAAGTTTAATAAACGATTTAGTAAATGTTCTTGTTGAATCAAATGATAAAACCGAGCCAATATGGAAAAATGGAGAGCAGTCTGTTATTAAAACAGCACTAATGGCTGTTATATTAGAAAACAAAGGAAAAAGAGAATATCAAACTTTAGCAAATGCCTACTATTTTGTAGCAGAAATGTTCAAGCCTGATGGAAGTGGAAAGATGCCAATTGATGAATATATGAATTCCAAAAGTGCTGACGATCCTATTAAAAAGTTTTATGCAGTAGCTCGGAACTGCACCATCTAAAACAAGAGGGAGCTTTGTGGCTGCAGCACTTTCTACATTACAAATGTTCATCAATGAATATGTGGCTAATAATACACAAAAGTCAGACTTTGATTTAAAAAGTTTTGCTAAAAAGAAAACTGCTATATATGTATTACTTCCTGATGATAGGGATACCTACCATAAGCTAGGAAGTTTACTAATTCAGCAATTATATACTGCTTTAGTTGAAACAAGTAGAGAAGAAGGTGGAGAGCTTGGAATAAGAATGAATTTCATATTAGATGAGTTTAGCAACTTCACAAAAATAGATTCATTTCAAAGTATGCTAACAGTTTCAAGAGGTAGAAATATAAGGTTTATTATATGCCTACAAAGTTTTGCACAACTAGAGGAACGATATGGAAAAGAAGGAGCACAAAATATTCTAGACAACTGTGCTTGGATGTATTTAAAATCTAGCAATATTGATACAGCGAGTAAAGTTTCAGAAAAACTTCGGAACATATACTACACAGGCGTATGGAGAAAGTAGTAACAGTAATATAAAATATGATAATTCAAGCAGTAGTATGAGTTTGATTTCTAGAAAATTACTAACACCAGATGAAGTATTAAGAATTGAAAATCCATATGTATTAGTAATGATAGCAGGAAAACCACCTGCTATTTGCTATATACCTGATATTTCAAAAATGTATTTCAATAAACTTAATGAAATGGGTACACAAGAGGAAAATCAAAAATTAAGAATCAAGAGAGAAAACGAAAGAAAAGTAAGACCAATATCTAAAATAAAAATATGGGATATTTGGAATAAATTATCACAAGACATTGATGAGGAGGAAGAAGAATTTACCAATGAGGATTTAGAAAAAATGCGAAATAAAATTAAAAGTAATAGCAGAAGGGAGAAAGTGGTAAGTGGAAAAAATAAAAAGTAAATTTAATAAAATTTTAACTGCAATATTAGTTACAATTCCTTTATTTGCAACTAGAATGATGGTTTATGCTGAAGGTGAAGAAGGAGAGGCACAGCCAACAGGATTAAATGCAAGTAAATTAGTAATTGGAACACAAAATTTAGTACAAGCAATTATAGGTTGGCTAACTGGTATTAGTTTAACAATTTGTGGTGGATACTTCATCTACTATGTTTATTGTTTAAAAACTAATGATGAAGGTGAGAGAAGAAGAAATATGCAGAATATTAAAACTACATTAATAGCAATGATTATAATAACCTGTGGATTAGCATTAATAGATACAATTTTAGGATTCTATAAATAGATGAAAGAGGTGATGCTAATTGACTGATATGCTTGTTGAACTAATACAAAACTTTGTTAATGGTGCAGAATCAACATTAAATTCATTATTTAATAGTATGCTCAATTTAGTATTTTTCATAGAACGAGAAATAATGTATGTTCCAGTTGACGATGATGCCTTTTTGGGACGCTCTGTTGTAACAACAAAAATTGATTTTAACGAAATATATCAAGTTATATTCAATTATGCTACATACATTTTAGTTATAGTATTTATATTTAAAGCAATAAAAATCTACTTCCTGATGAGAGAACGGAGATAGTGAGCAAAATCCAATGCAATTAGTTGTTGGAATGCTGAAAGCAATAATTGCAATGATATGTTTTAAAGAAATTTACTCAATTGGAGTAGGTGTTTTAAAGGAATTTTTGAATGCTATTTTAAATGTAATGAGTGTGCAACCAACAAATTTAGCAGAGAGTTTGTCAAATAATATTCAAGGTGGAATATTTACTGCAGTAGCAGTTTTAGTATTGCTTATATGTTGGCTGATGTTAATTTGTCAATTTATTATGAAGGGTGTGGAATTGCTAGTTATGAGAATAGCGATTCCTTTTGCAACAATAGGATTACTAAATTCTGATAATGGTGTATTCCCTGATTATATTAGAACATTTCTAATGACAGCCTTTACTGTTGTAATTCAATTAACATTGCTAAATTTATCTATTGCAACATTGCTTATGAATAAACTAATTTATGGAATAGCAATTGCAGTTGTGGCAGTAAATACACCGAATATGCTTTCAAAATATATGGTAAGACCAACAGGAAATATTGTAACACAAGCAGGAAATACGGCAAGAACACTCCGAGCATTATTGCCGAGAAAGTGAGGCTAAATGAATACATTAAAAGAAATAATTGGAGTTCTAAAAATTATTGGAATTTCAATTGCAGGAATAACATTTATTATTTTAATGTTAAAAATGGCTACAGAGCCTGAATATAAAGAAAAATACATAAAACTCACAAAACATCTATTGATGGCAACAATATTAATAACCGTTTCAATGTCTTTAATAGATTTGCCAAAACAATACTATGGAAGTAAGGTCGAAATTGTTGATGATATCAAAACAGAAACAACCATAAAAGAGCTCAAAGATAAGGATTGTCAAAATAGAGAAACTGTAAATGTAAATGGAAGATGGTATGTTGTAACTGATAGAGGTATGAAAATTGCAGGACTTACTGATAATGATTCACTAGATAATGTAACTTATGTAGGATTCTATAGCACAGGAAAAGTTGTTGAAAATGTATGTTTTTTACGACCATTTAGCGATTGTCAAGGAGTTACAAAAGGTTTATTTGCAGATATTAGATATTACAGAGATTCAGATGGATTAATATTTTCAAGAGATTGTACATATCCACAATATCAAAACCTAAAAGAAGAACAACGACAAAAAGAGCAAAAGGAAAAAGAAGAAAAAGAGAAAGAAGAACAGATGAAACAACAGACTCAACAGCAAAATACTAACAATAATGGAGGAGGGCAGTAAAATATGAGCGAAAAAAGATTAATAAAAATACCTAGACAGATAAGATTAAAAACTGAATTCTTTGAAGGATTTGGAATGGAAGAATTAATAAAAACCTTAATTGCAGGAGGTATTTCAGCAGTTATCTCATATATTTTTTACAAAATTACAGGTCAGACCATTATTGCTACTCTAATTGTAATAGGAGTAATAGTAGTTTCAGTAATAGTTCTAATAAAAGGCAACAACAATTTCTCTATGGCAGAAACAATAAAAAATATTGTTAAATATGAGTTTATGCAAAAAGATTTTTACTACGAAAGAGGTGGTGTAAATAATAAAATTATTCCAAAAGAAAAATATAAAGACTCTGAACGAATTTTTAAATATTCAAAGAATTGATGAGAATTATTTGTACACATTAGATGGACAGGTAATTCTCTTTTTAAAGGTCTTTCCAATAAATATTGACTTATTAACAGAAGATGAAATGGAATCAAAAATGGATTTAATGAATATTGAATTAAGTTCAGAAAGTAATCAATATAAAATTCTAATAATACCAAGAGCAGTTGATATTTCAGACCATATACACGAGCAACAAGAGTTAAAGGATTTGGCAAATGATGATATTAGTATCTACATCATAAATAACAGGATTATTTCAACAACAAAAATGGTTGAAAATAGAAACATTAGGGAGAACGAATTTTATATTATGATTTATGACAAAACAAAAGATAACATCGAAATAGATTTAGAAAAGAGAGCTAATAGTTGGATTAGCAAATTAAAAAATTCAGGTTATGAAAGTGAAATTTTAAATAAAAGAGAAATAATTCTACTTATAAAAAGTTTCACAATACCTGAATTTGCAAGAGTTGAAGACACAGATTATGATAACAACATTGTTCGAATAACAAGGAAAGGAGTTTAATGTTAAAAACAAATGAAATATACAACATGGATTGTATGGAGGGAGTACAATTATTAGATGATAAAAGTATAGATTTGGTGGTTATGGATCCGCCATATTTACTTAATTTACAAAAGACTAAAAATACGACTAGTATTAATAATTATGCCAATGAATTATTAGATTTAAAAGATGGCTTTGATTTAAAAATACTAGATTTATTAATACCAAAAATGAAAAAAATTAATATGTATATCTATTGTTCTAAAAGGCAGATAAAACAACTATTGGAATACTTTATGAATAAGGGATGCAACTATGAGTTACTAACTTGGCATAAACAAAATCCAAGCCCATTAACAAATAACAATTATTTGCCTGATACTGAATATATAGTTTTTGCAAGAGAGAAAGGGGTTAAATTATATGGCAATTACTATACAAAACGAAAGTATTATATTTCAGGTTTTAATCAAGTTGACAAGAAAAAATATAAGCATCCAACAATAAAGCCATTAGCTTTTATTGAAAACCATATTATTAATTCAAGTAAGGAAGGTGATTTAGTTTTAGATTGCTATTGTGGAAGTGGAACTACATTAGTTGGAGCATTAAAGAATAATAGAAAATATATAGGATTTGAAATTAATAAAGAGTATTACGAGATAGCCAAGAAAAGAATTGAAGATACTAAAGCAGAAATGGAGGGTGTAGTTGAAGAAGATTCAAAATGATTATGAACTTATAGACTTAGTAACTCCGTTAGTGTAAAATTAAAGTAGGCAAAATGAACATAAAATTTTGTCTACTTAATTT
>CAMEHU010000025.1 GCA_945917765.1 uncultured Lachnospiraceae bacterium
TGCCAACAACATTAACACCAGATAATACAGGGTCATATTATGGTAGTGTTGTAAGTGATTATACTGTAAATGGAGAAGAGTATCAGTTATTCTTTATAGATTATGATGGATTATATGGAGAAAAAGGAGATATATACTTAAAGAAGAAAAATAAAGTGCCAAATATAGCATGTACATTAAGTACTAAAACAAATCCAGATTTACCAGAATTGAAAATGAAACAAATGAATCCAGCATGGAAAGCTAAAAATGGAACAATAGACCAAAATAATGAAAAAGCAGTAGCATGGCTATGTGATACAGGAGAATGGACAGCATACGCAACACCAGATAATTCAGCATTGCAACAATATGTAAGATATGCAATAGGAGGGCCAAGTATAGAAATGTATGCAAAATCATATACAGAAGCAGCACAAGCTTCAAGTTCAGGAGGAAGTGCAGCATGGGGATTTGCAGATAATACAATAGGATATATAGGTATTGGAGGTAAAGTATCAAATGCAGGAAAGAATAAGATGTATACAACTGACTACTACTGGCTTGCCTCTCCGCACTATAGCGACCCTGACTACGGGATTTATACGACCACAAGCAGCTTCGACTTCAACGCCTATAGCATCACGCGTGGAGTCGCCCCCCTAGTTTGTCTAAAGTCTGATTTCCAACTTAATCTTCAGTAGATAGTAGTGGGATGCACGAAGAAGAACAGCAAAGAAAATAAAATAACAAGAAGAAAAAAGCGGTGACAGGCTGCGGTCTGTCATCCGTGAGCAGTGCTAATTAGTGCTATATTTAAAAATGTAGCAAGCTAAACATTAGAATACTAAATATAAGTAGAGTAGCATTGCTCGAAAGGGCGTTTTAAAAATGTGGATAACATATCTGCAAAATAATTGGCTAATTGTAGCACGAAAATGTTATGTCATTGGGGACGGGGCAATTTGGCTTCTTGAAATTTGAATTGTTCCTGCCAATGTTGGCCAAAATAAATGAAGAAACACGAAATTAATTTACTTAATATATTAAAAGTAAATATTTCGTGTTTTTTATTTTGAAACAAAACAAGACCGTCCCCAAAAGTCTCATTCATAAAATTAATCCAACTAGCATATATATTAATAAGACCTGTCCCAAACTGTGCAAAATGCACAGTAGGGACGCGTCCCCAATTGTGCAAAGGAGGAAAAAATATGTGGCAGAGTTTAAATCTAAGTGAAGTTAAGCAAAAATTAAAAACTAATTATCAATATGGGCTGACTAATGATGAAGTAGACAAGCGATTTGGTGAGTACGGTGAGAATAAATTAGATGATAAGCCGAAGGAGAGTTTGATTGTAAAGTTTTTTAAGCAGTTTAATGATTTTATGATAATTATTTTGATTATTGCTTCTGTTGTGTCAGCTGTAATTGAGAGGGTTCAGGGGTCTAATGATTATTTGGATTCTATTATTATAATAGCTATTGTTGTGTTTAATGCTATTATGGGGATTGTTCAAGAGGCTAAGGCTGAGAAATCTTTGGAGGCTCTTCAAAAGATGACTGCTCCTGTTGTTAAGGTTAGAAGAGAGGGAAGAGTAAGGCAGATTAAGAGCTCTGAGCTTGTGCCGGGGGATATTGTTATTTTAGAGGCTGGGAATTTGGTGCCTGCTGATTGTAGATTGATTAATAGTTTTAATTTGAAGGCAGAGGAGTCAAGCTTGACAGGTGAAACTGTTCCGGTCGAAAAGAGTGCTTCAGTATTATTAGACGAGAAGATTGGAATTGGTGATTGTGTTAATATGGTTTTTGCAACAACTATTATTGTAAATGGGCATGGTGAGGGTGTTGTTGTTGAAACTGGTATGAATACTAAGGTTGGAAAAATTGCTAAAATGATTATTACTAATGAATCACCTGAAACTCCAATTCAAAGAAAGCTTTCAGAGGTTGGTAAAACTTTGGGATTAGCGTGTTTGGGAATTTGTGCTTTGATATTTTTTATAGGTATTTTAAAGAAAATTCCTCCTGTAGAAATGTTTATGACTTCTGTTGGACTTGCAGTTGCAGCTATTCCAGAAGGGCTACCTGCAATTGTTACAATTGTGCTTTCAATAGGAGTTACTATTATGGCTAAGAAGAATAGTATTATTAGGAAATTGCCAGCTGTTGAAACTTTGGGAAGTAGTAGTGTAATTTGTTCAGATAAAACAGGAACTTTAACACAGAATAAAATGCAAGTGGTTCAGGTTTTAACTCCTAATTTGAGGCAGGGGTTGAATATTGGGAGAAATGAAAATAATAATTCAAATGTAGCAAGTGGATTGCAATTAACTGAGGAAGAAAATCTTGCAATTGAGCTTGCAACAATGTGTACTGATGTTGAAATATCCTATGAAGATGGAAAAGTAAATATATCGGGTGACCCAACCGAAATTGCAATTGTTGAAGAATGTAATAAATTAGGCAAAACGAAGAAGCAGTTATATAGCCAGTATGAAAGAATAAATGACATTCCTTTTGATTCTTCAAGAAAAATGATGACAACAATTCATAAATTGGGGAATAAATATAGGATAATTACAAAAGGTGCACCAGATGTGCTTATTAAAAGATGTAGTAAATATTATTTAAATAATCAAATTTCTAGTTTAAGTATGTCTATAAGTAATCTTATAGAAAAGCAAAATGAAAATATGGCTAAAAAGGCTTTAAGGGTAATCGCAGTTGGTTATAAAGATGTGGATGTGCTTCCAGCAAAAATTGAAAGTAGTTACATAGAAAATGATTTGATTTTTACAGGGTTAATAGGAATGATTGATCCTCCAAGAGAAGGTGTTAAAGAGGCAATTGCAACATGTAGAAAAGCTGGAATAAAAACTGTTATGATAACAGGTGACCATATTATAACAGCAAATGCTATTGCAAGTGAATTAGGAATTTTAAGAAAAAATGATTTGTCAATTACAGGTGCAGAGCTTGACAAGATTCCTAAAACTGAATTTAAGAAAAATATAATGAGATATTCAGTATTTGCAAGGGTTACACCTGAACATAAAGTTGAAATTGTTAAAGCTTTTCAAGGAACTGGTGCAGTTGTTGCAATGACTGGTGATGGGGTAAATGACGCTCCAGCACTAAAAAATGCGGATATCGGAATTGCAATGGGGTTAAATGGAACTGATGTTGCAAAAAATGCGGCTGATATGGTTTTAACTGATGATAATTTTGTAACAATTGTTGAGGCTGTAAAATATGGAAGAACAATTTTTAATAATATAAAAAAAGCAATACATTTTTTGATTGCAACAAATGTTGGGGAGATTGTTACTATTTTTCTAGGATTGTTAATAGGAATGAAATCACCATTACTTGCAATTCAGCTTTTATGGATTAATTTAATAACAGATTCACTTCCAGCTATTGCACTTGGATTAGAAAATCCAGATAAAAATATAATGGCTGAAAAGCCTAGAAATCCTAAAAAGAGTTTGTTTGCAGATGGTTTATGGGAAAAGATTGTTATAGAAGGTTCGATGATTGGTATATTAAACCTACTTGCTTTTTCAATTGGAAAAAGTTTGTATTCATTAGAAGTAGGAAGAACAATGGCTTTTGTATCACTTGGATTATTAGAGCTTGTACATAGTTTTAATATAAGGTCTGAGGAGTCTATTTTTAGGACTGGATTATTTCAAAATAAGTATTTAGTTATGGCATTTTTAGGTGGAGCGTTTTTGCAAACAATAGTGGTGATTGTTCCACAGTTTGCAGATATTTTTAAATTAACTAATTTGAATGGAACGCAGTGGCTATATACTGTTGGAATTTCTTTGACTCCTGTTTTATTAATGGAAGTTCAGAAGTTTGTTAATCAGATTAGATTTGGAAAAGTTGTTAGGAAGAATTTTAAATTTGGGACGGAGAAAACTTTTTGAATCTGGGAGGGAGAATTTTTTTGAATCTGGGACGGAGAATTTTTTTAAATCCGGGACGGAGAAAATTTTAAATTTTTAAAACCTGGGACGGATATTAAAAATTTAAAATTCTTATAAATTAGATGGTAATTCTAATATCCGTCCCAGATTTTAAAAATTTAAAATTTTCTCCGTCCCGGATTTAAAAAATTCTCCGTCCCGGATTAAAAACGTCCCGGATTCAAAAAAATTCTCCCTCCCAGATTAAAAAAAATATTGACACAGCAAATTATTATTTATATAATGTCATAAAATATCGAAAGATAAAATTAGGAGGATATTATATGGAAAATTTAATAAGCTGTGAGCAATTCACAAAGGAAAATTTAAAAGAAATATTTGATTTAGCAGATGTAGTAAAGGCTAATCCAGAAAAGTATTTAAATGCTTTACAAGGAAAAGTCGTTACTACTCTTTTTTTTGAGCCAAGCACAAGAACAAGGTTGTCATTTGAAACAGCTGTTGTAAGATTAGGCGCACGCTTGGTTTCAACTGAAAATGGAAAAAGTAATTCATCTTCAACAAAGGGAGAAACTTTGGAAGATACAATAAAGGTAGTAACTGGATATACTGATGCAATAATAATGAGACATTCCTTTGATGATGCAGCGCAAAGAGCTCAAAAGGTTTCAACTGTTCCTGTAATTAATGCAGGTAGCGGGAAAGGTGAACATCCAACTCAAAGTTTACTTGATGCATATACTATTAGACGAGAAAAGGGTAGATTAGATAATTTGAAAATAGCTTTATTAGGTGATTTGATTAATGGTAGAACAATTCATTCTTTAATAAAATTATTTGGATTATATGATAATATTGAATTTTATGGTTTATCAAAAGAAAACTTGGCATTACCTGAAAAATATGTTAAAATAATAGAAGAAAGTGGCAATAAATATTTCAAATGCACAAGCTTTGACGATATTCCTAAAGATGTTGATATTATGTATCATACAAGAATACAGGCTGAAAGATGTGATGAGGATTTAGGAAAAGAAGAATTTATTATTAATAAAGAAATATTAGACCAGTTTTCTGAAAATACTATAGTAATGCATCCATTACCAAGAGTTGATGAGATTTCAACAGATATAGATGATGATAAAAGAGCAAAATACTTTGAACAAGCGCATAATGGAATGTGGGTAAGAATGGCATTATTATTAAAAATATTCGAAAAATAATGAAAATGGAGGCAGGTAAGTTATGAAAAATGATATGCCAAAAGTAAAAAATATTGTTATTGATGAATTTGTTATCGATAATCCTAATGAAAAACAACCATTTATGATTAAAGGTGTTGAATTAAAATATAAGAAAAATAAAGAAGGAAAAGGTTTTTATGAATTATCACTTGATGGCAAAAAAATAGGTGTTTTAGCAGGTCATAAAAAAGTAATCCTAAGTGAGAGATATTTATTAGAATTACGCGAATTTGATGAAAAATATTTTGAGAAAATTGGATTAGATGGAACTTTAGAGATAAAAGATTTTGATGAAATGATACGAATTCAAGAGCAAAGAAATTTAAGGAAAATTAATGAACAAAAAAGAAGTAATCAAATTGAAAATGATGAAATTGGTGAAAAAAATAATGAAAATAGAGAAGATGATAAGTCAAAGACAAATAAAATAGATGAAAAAAATAAACAAAATAATAAGAAGAAAAATATAAATAAAGCTCAAAATAAAGATTTCACTATGGACGATTTGAAAAAATATAATTATGAAAAAATTGATGATCCTAATTTTGCTAAAAGAATAGTAGACCCTAATGAATATGATATTGATAATATTGTGTTTATAAAACAAGGAAATGATTTTAAACCAATGGTTAAAGAATTAGATTCAGATAAGTTAGTTGAAATAGAAACTAAAGAAAATGTAAATGAAGTTGGTGAAATTGATAATATACAAAATAATAAAGAAATTAATGAAGGAAAAGGTCGTAGCTTGAAATTTGTAGACAGACAAACAGGAGGAAGAATTGATGTTAATATAAAACAAGATTCTAATACATTGCAAATAGGTTATTCTATTGATGTAGATGGTGATGACATAAAAGAATCTGGAAGAATTAGAACTAAAAGTTATAGACCAACACAACAAGCATCAGATTTAATGGAGCAATTAAAAAAATCTGGACGATATAATATAAATGATGAAAAAGATGATTTGGGTATTAAAACCTCTGAAATAAATTCAGATGCGCCATTATCTGATTTGCAATTAAAAGAAATATTAGGAGAATTATCAGAACCAGTACGTAGAGTGGTTGTTGATAAAATTAGTCCTAAAGAAAATCCTAAGTTAGAGGAGTTAAATGAATTTATTACAGAAGCTGAAATGATGACTCCTGAAGAACTTGAAGAAGAAAAAGACATAGAGGAAGAAAATGAAGAAGAATGGGAATGGGATTCTGATGATGAACATGAAAGACATAGAAGACCACCTATTTATTAGTTCGCAGAATGTGAAATTGGGAATTATCTCAATTTCACTTTTTTTACATTTGGTGGTGGTCATGATTTGAAACATTTGGGGACGGTCTTGATTTGTTTCATTTTTGAAACAAATCAAGACCGTCCCCAAATGTTTCAAATCATGACCACCAACAAAATGTTTCAATTTTCTGCATAAAATTTTCCAAATTTGCTAAAAATAAAAACAAAAAAACAAGAGGTGGCAAATTTGGGTGATTATAAAATATTGAGTATAAAGGGAGTTTTGCTTGATAAAAATCAGCTGGAAAATTATTTGGCAAAATTGGCATCAGATAATATTTTAAAAGAAAAATCAGATAAGAATACTTATCCAATTCCTAGGTTAAAGGAAAACTTTGAATTTATAACAGAAGTTTATAATACTTTAACAGAGCATTTGAGATTGGGTTTACCGATTCATCCTGCTGGAGAATGGATTTTAGATAATTATTATATTATTGAGAAAACTGTAAAAACAATAATTAAAGATATGCCTTTAACAAAATACAAAAACTTTATAGGGCTTGAAAATGGTAATTATAAAGGGTTTGCAAGGGTGTATATTTTAGCAGAAGAGATTGTTGCATATACAGATGGTGTAATTGATAGAAATAATTTAAGTAGTTTATTACAAGCATATCAAACAAAGAAAAGCTTAAGTATGGAGGAAATCTGGAATATAGGCATTTTCTTACAAATATCTTTAATTGAAAATATCCGTGGTATTTGCGAAAAAATATATTCATCTCAAATACAAAAATATAAAGTAGAAAATATTATTGAAAGATTAGTTGAGAATAAAGAAGATATAAAATTTAAAAATGTTTATCAAAACAAAAATAATTTATATGGTGAAATGAAATATCCATTTATTGAATATATGTCATACAGGTTAAAGCAGTATGGTAAGCAAGCATATGCATTTTTGAATATTTTAGAGGAGCAGGTTGATAAAATGGGGCTTAGTATTTCTGAGGTTATTCAAAAAGAGCATTTTGATATTGCATTAAAAAAAGTTTCAATGGGAAACTCTATTACAAGCATAAATACTATAATTAGAGTGAATTTTTTAGAAATTTTTGAGCAAATAAATGGTGTTGAAGAAATATTAAAAAAAGATCCAGCAGATATGTATAGTAAAATGGATTATAAAACAAGAGCTTATTATAGAAAAGAAATTGAAAAAATCGCGAAAAAGACTAAGATTTCGGAAATATATATTGCTAAAAAGTGCTTGGAATTAGCTAGAAATGCTCAAGATAAAAGTAAAACTTTAAGTGAAAAAATAGATAAAACTGAAAATAAAGCATCTAGCGGTAAAGAAAAACAAGTGCAAATCCAAAAACAAGCCCATATAGGTTATTACTTGATTTCAGATGGAAAAGATATCCTAATTTCACAACTATTAAATAAAAAAGTAAAAACTATTAATAAAAAAACAAAAATGAAAATGTATATTTTTCGGAGTGTTGATTTTATCAATTATATTAAGTGCTATTTGTGGAGTATATGTGTATAAAAACACTGAAAACATAGTATTTTCAGCAATTGTTTTTGCTTTATTATTAATACCAAGCCAGACAATAATTGTCCAATTAATTCAATATATTCTAAGTAAAATAATTAAACCTAAAATACTACCAAAACTCGATTATAAATCAGGTATTCCAAAAGAAAGCTCTACAATGGTAATAATTCCGACAATTATTAAAAATAAAGAAAAAGTAAAAGAATTATTTTCGAAATTAGAGGTTTATTATATTGCAAATAAAAGTGAAAACTTATATTTTACATTATTGGGAGATTGTTCAAGTAGTAAAACCGAAAATGAGCCATTTGATGATGAAATTATTGAAGCAGGTATAAACGAGATTAATAGATTGAATGATAAATACCCAGATGCAAATTTTAAAAAGTTTAATTTTATTTATAGAAAAAGAACCTGGAATAAAGGCGAAGATTGCTTTTTAGGGTGGGAGAGAAAAAGAGGATTAATTAATCAATTTAATGAATTTTTATTAGGACACATTAAAAATCCATTTTTATATAACAGCTTTAATAGTTTCAATGGGGTGAATAGTGAGAATAACACAAATAGTGTAGATAACTTTGAAAAAATCCCCAAAATTAAATATATTATAACCCTGGATAGTGATACAGATTTAGTTTTAAACTCAGGCTTAGAGTTAATAGGAGCAATGGCTCATATTTTAAATAAACCAATAATAGACAAAAGTAAAAATGTTGTTATAGATGGTCATGCACTTATGCAACCAAGGGTTGGTGTTGGTTTGCTAGAGGTTAGAAAAAGTAAATTTACTCAAATATTTTCAGGTCTTGGTGGAACAGATTCATATGTTAATGCAATTTTTGATGTTTATCAAGATAATTTTGATGAAGGAATTTTTACAGGAAAAGGAATTTATGATTTAGAAGTATTTTCAAAAGTTTTAAAAAATGAAATCCCTGAAAATAAGGTGCTTAGTCATGATTTATTAGAAGGTTCATATCTAAGATGTGGTATGATTTCAGATGTAATGCTAATGGATGGTTATCCTACTAATTATTTATCATTCAAAAAAAGGCTTCATAGATGGATTAGAGGGGATTATCAAATATTAGGTTGGTTACAAAGTAAAAAACTTAACATATTATCAAAGTATAAAATTATTGATAATATATTTAGAAGTAAATTAGAAACCAGTATTTTGATAACAGTATTTTTTAGTATTATTTTAAAAATTATATATAATATAAAAATACTGCCATTAATATTAACAGCTTTAATAGCCCTAATTATTCCATATGTTTTGGAAATTATTAATAAAATAATATTTAAAAAAGAAGGAGAAACAAAGCAAAAAACTTTTGAAAAAAATCATACAACATTTTTTAATAGTATAATAAAAATATTTTTAGCAATTATCACACTGCCTGATAAAGCGTATATGTCTTTAAATGCCGAAATAACAAGCTTATACAGAATGCTAATAAGTAAAAAGCATTTATTAGAATGGGTTACTGCAGAAGAAGCTGAAAAAAATCAAAAAAATAGTTTGATAAATTATTATAAAAATATGATTCCTAATTTAATTACTGGATTAATAGGATTAGGCTTAATGCTTATAGCTGAGCTAGATATAGTAGTAAAAATACTATTATTTACATTTTCAGTGTTATGGATTATTGCACCACTAATAATGTATTTAATTAGTAAGCCTAAAAAAGAAGTAAATAAATTAGATTTATTAGATAAAAATGAACAAGATTATATATTAGAAATTGCAAGAAAAACTTGGCTATTTTTTAAGGATAATATTAATGAAAAAACAAATTATTTGCCACCTGATAACTACCAGGAGGATAGGAAGCCTAAGATTGTTTTAAGAACATCTTCAACAAATATAGGATTAGGAATGTTATCAGCAATTTCAAGTTATGACTTGAAATTTGAAAGTCTAGAAGACACGTTAAATTTGTTAGAAAAAATGATAAATACGGTTTGTAGTTTACAAAAATGGAATGGTCATTTATATAATTGGTATAATTTAGATAATTTGCAACCATTAACACCTAGATTTGTTTCTTCTGTTGATAGTGGAAATTTTGTGGGGTATTTGTATGTAGTTTTCCAATTCCTAGAGCAGAAGGAATTAGATTTGGAAATTAAAGAAAACAGTACTGATAATGTAGACAAAATAAAAACAATGAAATTCCAAATAAAAAACTTAATAGAAAACACAGATTTCAGCAAATTATTTGACCATAAAAATAATTTATTTTCAGTTGGATTTGATGTTGAAGAAAATAAATTAGTAGATTCATATTATGACTTGTTAGCATCAGAAGCAAGACAAGCAAGCATTGTGTCTATAGCCAAAAAAGATATTGATGTAAAAAATTGGTACAACTTAAGTAGAACTTTAACAATATTAAATAAATACAAAGGCTTAATTTCTTGGTCTGGAACAGCATTTGAATATTTAATGCCAAATATTAATATTCCAAAATATCCAGGAAGCTTATTAGATGAATCTTGCAAATTTATGATAATGAGTCAAAAAGAATATGCCAAAAAATTGGGGATTCCGTGGGGAATTTCAGAATCGGCATTTAATTTAAAAGATTTAAACAATAACTACCAATATAAAGCATTTGGAATTCCATGGCTTGGTTTGAAAAGAGGTTTAGCAGATGAAATGGTAATATCTTCTTATGGCTCAATTTTGGCTATAACAGAAGATCCAAAAGGAGTATATAATAATCTGAAAATCTTGGAAAAGCAGGGAATGGTAAATAAATATGGATTTTATGAAGCAATTGATTACACTCCAAATAGAGTTCAGAAAAATAAAAAATATGAAACAGTAAAAACATATATGGCACATCATCAAGGATTAATTCTTTTGGCAATTAATAATTTATTCAATAATAACATTTTACAAAAAAGATTTATGGATAATCCTGAAATGCAGTCAATAAATATATTATTACAAGAAAGAATGCCTGAAAATGTTATAATTACAAAAGAGAAAAAAGAAAAAATTGAAAAAATAAAATATAGTAATTATGATTATTATTCAGAAAAAACATTTAATAAAATAAATAATGAAACAGAAAAATATAATCTTATTTCTAATAAAGATTATTCAATAATAATTGATGATAAAGGTAATGGATATAGTAAATACAAAAACATTTTAGTTAATAGATATAAGCCAACTTCAGATATTGAACAAGGAATCTATTTTTATATAAAAAATATAAAAAATAAAAAAATATGGACAAATGGTTATAATAATCAAACTGAAAAACCTGACAAATATAATATTACTTTTGCACCAGACAAAACAAAAATAGTAAGATTAGATGGAAATATAGAAACAAATTGTAAAATTACTGTAAGTCCAAATGACCCAGTTGAAATAAGAAGATTGGAAATCAAAAATTTAGGTAATACAGATGAAACACTAGAAATAAGCTCTGTTTTAGAGCCAGTTTTATCTAATGAACAACAAGATTATGCACACCCAGCTTTTAATAATTTATTTTTAAGTTATGAGTTTATTCCAGAAAAAAATATAATTTTAGTAAAAAGAAAAAATCGCTCTAATGATAAAAAAGATATCTATTTGGCGGTAAACTTATACTCAGATGAAAATACTGTAGGTGATTTAGAATATGAAATAAGCAAAGAAAGATTTTATGGAAGAAATAATTTTGGAATTCCAAAGCTTGTTGAAGAATCAAAACCATTTAGCAAAAAAATAGAATTAACAACAGATTCAATAATTGCATTAAGAAAAACTATAAATATAAAAGCAAAGGAAAATGCACAAATTGATTTAATAATATGTGTTTCAGAAGATAGAGAAAATGCTATAAATACTATACAGAAATATATGAATATTGAAAAAACTAAAAGAATTTTTGAATTATCGAGAGCAAGAATAGAAGCGGAAAATAGATATTTAGAATTAACAGGAAAGGATATTTTAGCGTATCAGCGCTTATTATCATATATTTTAGGAAATGTTACAAATGTTCATATAAACACAGAGAAAAAGTATTCAATTGCAGAATTATGGAAATTTGGAATATCTGGTGATTTGCCAATTATTTTTGTTAAAATAAAAAATGTTAATGATTTAGATGTGATAAACGAATTAGTAAAAGCGTATGAATATTTTAAAACCCAAAATTTGAAAATTGATTTGGTTATTTTAAATGAGGAAAAAGAAAAATATGATAGTTTTGTTAAAGAAGGAATTTTAGATTGTGTTTTAAATAGAAATCTTGCATATATGTTAAATCAAAAAGGTGGGATATATGTATTAAATAATATAAGTGAAGATGATATTGATTTAATTTCTGCTTATTCAAAACTAGTTATAGATGCTAAAAATGGAAATTTGAATTTACAATTAAATGAATTTGATGAGGATATTCCGAAAATAAATAGTAATGAAGAAAATGAAATAATTGAATTAAATGAAGAAAATACAAATGAAAATAAATTGATAAATGCTGGATTAAAGTATTACAACGATTATGGTGGATTTTCAGAGGATGGAAAAGAATATAGAATTAGAATTAATAAAAATGAAAATTCTCCAATGCCATGGAGTCATATTATGGCAAATAAAAATTTTGGAACTATGGTAACAGAGAGCTTAGGAGGTTATACTTGGTGTAAAAATAGTAGATTAAATAGAATTTCTACTTGGAGTAATAACTTAGTTTTAGATATTCCTTCTGAAGTTATATATTTAAAGGATATGGAATCAAAAAAAGCCTGGTCATTAGGTGCAAATCCAATGCCAGATAATAATGATTATTATATAAATTATGGATTTGGATTTGCAAAATATAGTCATGAATCAGTTGGAATAAAGCAAGAAACGGAGATTTTTGTTCCAAAAGATGATAGCATTAAAATACAAATAATTAAACTAAAAAATGAAACACCTAGAAAAAGAAATTTAAAAATGGTTTATTATTTAAAGCCTGTAATAGGCGAAGATGAGATAAAAACTAATGGCTTCTTAAAATTTAAATATGATATAAACAGTAATATGATTTTAGCTGAAAATATAATATCTTCTGACTATAATAATATTGTTTTTGTATCATGCAGTGAAAAAATAAAATCTTATACTGGAATAAAAAAAGAGTTTCTAGGAAAAGGTGGACTTAAAAATCCTGATGGTTTAAAATTAGATAATTTTAGTAATAAATTTACAAATAAGATGAGTAATATAATTGCTATTGAAATAAATGTTGAATTAGAAGCATTAGAAAATAAAGAAATATCAATAGTTTTAGGGACAAGTGATTCTGTAATTGGATGTCAAGATTTAGCATATAAATATAGAAATTTAAATAATTGTAATAATGAAAATACAATTATTAAAAGATTTTGGGAAAATTTATTAAATAAAATACAAATTGAAACCCCTATTGAATCAATGAATTTAATACTAAATGGATGGGCGATTTATCAAACTATAGAGAGCCGAATGTGGGGAAGAACAGGTTTATATCAATCTGGTGGAGCATTTGGTTTCAGAGACCAATTACAAGATTGTATGAGTATAAAATATTTTTCTCCAGAAATTACAAAAAATCAAATAATAAATCATAGTAAGCATCAGTTTATTGAAGGTGATGTTGAACATTGGTGGCATGAAGAAACAAGTAGGGGAATTAGAACAAGATTTTCAGATGATTTATTATGGTTACCATATGTGGTTGCCGATTACGTTGAATTTACAGGTGATTATGAGATTCTAGATATCGAAACAAATTATTTAAATGGAGAAATTTTGCCTGATGGTGTTGATGAAAAATATGATTTATTTTTGCCAAGCGAGCGAAAAGGAACAATATATGAGCATTGCATTAAAGCAATAGAAAAATCGTTAAATTTTGGAGAACATGGGTTACCCAAAATAGGCTCTGGTGATTGGAATGATGGGTTCAGCACAGTTGGAAATAAAGGAAAAGGTGAAAGTGTGTGGCTTGCATTTTTCTTATGTGATGTTTTGAATAAATTTTCTGGTATTTGTGAGTATGTAGAAAAAAGAGATAAAAAAGAAACTAAAGAAGCAAAAGAAGAATTAAAAAAATCAGTAAAATACAGAGAAATAGTAGAAAAGCTAAGAAAAGCAATAAACACAAATGCATGGGATGGAAGATGGTTTAACAGAGCTTTTACAGATGATGGAAGTGTTTTAGGAAGCTTGCAAAATGATGAATGTAAAATAGATAGTATTGCGCAAAGTTGGTCTGTTATTTCAAATATGGGTGATAATGATAAAAAATATATTTCAATGGAAAGCTTGGAAAATCATTTGGTAGATACAGAAAATGGATTAATAAAATTATTAGATCCTCCTTTTGAAAAAGGCAATTTAGAGCCAGGATATATTAAGGCATATTTGCCTGGAACTAGAGAAAATGGTGGGCAATACACACATGAGTGTTGTTGTTGTGGACAGTTTTTGGAAAATATGTTTAAAAGCAGACTTATTTAGAAAAGTTGGTTACAAGAATAAAAATTAAAATATTGATACTCTTATATACATATGATATAATGCTCATGAAAAGGAGCTTAAATAAATGAATAAAAGAAAAGAATATAAAAACATAAGTACAAAGCAATTAATGATTGCCGTATTCATTTTTGTAGTTATAATTATATTAGCATATATTGTTGGAAAGATTAATTTTAATTTAAACAGTATGCAAAATAATAATACAAGCATTTTTGGAAATACAACATATTCTAGTGTAAGGGATATTCCAGATTATTCTGGAGAAATATGTGTAATGATAAATAATAATAAACCATATTTTAATGAAGATGATTATACTACAGAAGTATTTGAAAAAATACAGTGATTTGGATTATTTAGGAAGATGTGGTGTAGCATATGTAAATGTATGTAAAGAGATAATGCCACCTGATGGAGATAAAAGAGGCGATATTAGTTCAGTTCATCCAGCTGGGTGGAATCAAACAAAAATAAATGGAGAATATTTATATAATAGATGTCATTTAATAGCACATAGTTTTTCGGATGAGGATGCAAATAAACAAAATCTAATTACAGGCACAAGTTATTTTAATAACCACGGAATGTTACCAATTGAAAGTTTATTATTAGAATATATGAATAAAAATGAAGGTAACCATGTTTTATATAGAGTCACTCCTATATTTTATGGAGAAAATTTACTAGCAAGTGGAGTAGAAATGGAAGCATATTCAGTAGAAGATAATGGAAAATTATCTTTTAATGTATTTGTTTACAACATACAACCGGGTGTAACTCTCAATTATGCAACAGGAGAAGTGTTAAACAACTAATTGACAAATAGAATAATATAATATATAATCACTCTAAATTTAAATCTTTTCTGCTATTTTTCAATAGTAGATTTTCCAAATAACAAAAATTTAAATAGGAGAGTGATGCTTATTGAATTTGGAACAATTTGACAACATAGTTCATATGACTAAAAATGATGTATTTGTTCAAAATTTTATAAAAGAGTTACAGAACAAATTAAAGGATAATATATCTTTAAATAACCGTGTTAATATTGAAAAGGAGGGCATACCATTGGTTAATCCTACTCATAAAGAGAATAGAATAATTGCAAAGTATAGAGACAAAATGTACACTGAAAGAGCTCATATTTTAAACAAATATGCAAAGATGACAATAGATAAAGGAAAAATGTATTATATATATGACAAAAATTCTAAAATGTTAGATGGTTATAATTTATGTATTTGCGAAAAAGAAAAAAGTCATACTATTATAGAGGTGAGTAAAGAGGAATTACCTAAGGAAATAAAAATAGGAAGTATATTAAGAAAACACGGAGAAAACTATATGTTAGATAAAGAAACAACTGAAAAAATATCACAAGAAATATATAATATGAAAGATGAACTTTTAAAAGAACAGACGGAATTTCTAGAAAGTAAAAGAATAGAAGGACATATTTATGAAATGTCTGAAAATAGTGGCGATAGAGCATGGCTATTTGATATTACAAGTGGAAGTAATGAAGGTGTAGAAGAAATTGATTTTCCACAAGAATTGTTACAAGATGCTAAAGAAAGAGATTTATTTATATATAAGAATGGAGAATATCAAAAATATTCAGAATAGATGATAATTGCAAATTAGAGAAATACAAGATTAACAAATTAATTAAGACAGGAGGGAAATGGAGTGAAATTAGAAGATTATAAAAAAGTAGAAACGACTAATATAGATTTTAAAGTTGATTTAGAAAAAGATAAACCTAAAAGCTGGTTAAAATCTGTTTCAGCATTTGCAAATACCAAAGGTGGTATAATTTTATTTGGGATAGACGACAAAACTCATGAAGAAAAAGGTATTGCAGATGTAGTAAAAGCAACAGAAAAAATATCAGAACTAATAAATGCAAGAATTGAACCACTACCAAGATATGAATTAAATTATTTCGAAGAAAATGGAAAAGATTTTATTGAATTAGAAATTGGAGATGGTCCAATTACACCATATTTTTATGTGGGAGATGGTAGAAAAGAGGCTTTTATAAGAAGTGGAAATCAAAGTATACCAGCACCAGCACATATATTACAAAACCTAATTTTAAAAGGAAAAAACATAACATTTGATTCTTTACCAAGTGAATACAATGTAGGAGATTTGAGCTTTACATTATTAACTGCTACGATTAAAGATAAGACAGGTAAGAAATTTAATGAGGATAGAGATTATATTTCATTAGGATTAGCAGATAAAAATAATAAATTAACTAATGGTGCTGTATTGTTAAGTGATCAGGGGGCATTAAATCAATCAAAAGTTGTTTGTACAAGATGGAATGGATTAACAAAGGGTTCTGTAAAAGAAGAGGCGATTGATGATAAAGAATATACTGGAAGCTTAATAAGTTTACTAGAAAATACGGATACATTTATTAAAAATAATTCTAAAAATAGTTGGAAAATAAAAGGATTGGATAGGATTGAGTATGAAGATTATCCTGTAACTGCAAGAAGGGAAGCAATAGTAAATGCACTTATTCATAGGGATTATCAAATATTAGGTTCAGAAATTCATGTTGATATGTATGATGATAGACTTGAAATTGTTTCTCCAGGAGGAATGATAGATGGAACACAAATTCAAAATCTGGAAATTGGCAAGGTTCCATCTATGAGAAGAAATACGATTATATCAGATGTATTTAGTAGGCTTCATTATATGGATAGAAGAGGTAGTGGACTTAGTCGTATAATTGAAAGTTATAATGACTTTATAGAAAAACCAAGATTTCTATCAGATGAGTCATCATTTACTGTAATTTTCCCTAACAAAGGATATAGTCCGGTTTTAACAATAAATAATCCGGTAATAACCGGACAAAACGGAAATATTGTATCAGATGAAGATTATTTCTTAATAAAATTATATAAAAATCTAGGAGATAAAGTAAGAGCGAAAACATTATCAGAGATAAAATTGTTTTTTACACAATTTCAATATAATAATATGTTTACAAGAGAAGATGTAAAAAATTTCTTTCATGTACAAAATTCTAGAGCATCTGAAATAGTGGCATTACTTTTAACAAATAATATGATAGAAAATGTAGAAGGCAGTAAATATAAATTTAAAAGATAGTCCGGTTTTTTATGGGAAACTGTCCGGCTAAAACCGGACTTTTTGAAATTATTGAGAGCTGTTCACATCTGTTCAGAGCTGTTCACTTTTATGAACAGCTTATAGAAATATATATAAATAATAAGAAATGTAAGTATATAAATTTGAAGGGGCTATAAATATGAGAGAATATAATGGAAAAATAAATGTAACAAAAGATACAATGCTATTCGTAGTAAATAGTGTATTTGAAAACAACATTAAGGAAAGCACAACTAAAGAAAATATACTAAAAATGATGCCTGATATATATGAGAACGAAGATGAAGAGAAAATTATAGAAATGCTACCATATCGAGCTTATAAAGATTTAGAAAGATTAATTGAATATGTTAAGACAAGCGATGATATAAAAACATTTTTCTTAAAAAGGGAACATCCAGATATAAGATTTTTAGAAGAGGCTATGATTATAGTTTTAAGAGTTAAGTATCATGATTATAATTACACATTAAATCCAGGGGTAATAGAAAAATTAAAAGGCTTATTTTCAGAAGAAAATAAGAAAATAGCAAAAAGATATGGAGAAATTGAAGATTTAACTAAAGGAATGTTATATGCATATGGAATAGTAGATTTTGAATTTTTAAGAAAACAGTTATGCAAATATATGAATGAAATAATAACAGAAACAGAATTAAGAGATATTTATTTCACTAGATTAAACTTAAATCTATTTGTAAATGATTACAGTATTAGATGGACAAATACTAATGAAATTCAAGCATTTGTTACGTATTTAGATGAAGAAGAATCACCAATTGATATAGGGCAAATTGCTGAAGAACAAAAAGCAAGAAAAATGAAATATAAACAATTTAGTAAGCAAGAACTTTTAAAAAGAGAAGAATATCTATTTGATGAAAAAGCAAAAAAATTATATAAATTTCTAAAATCTAAAAATGATAGTATATTTGAATGGACATTTAAGAGATTGTTAAAAAATAACGAACTAGGAATAAATATTTCAGGTGAGTTATTTAATATGTGTGTGTTTGAAAATGATTTTGAATTAAAAGAATTTATGAATTTATTTAATGATTGGTACAATAATAGCCCTCAATATATGTTAGGTGGATATTCACCAATTGAATTTAGAGAGGCGTTTAAATAGAAAAAAATATAAACAAATAGCAATTGAATGGTGTGAACAAAATAAATTAGACTATAAATAAAAATGTGAAACAAAATCGTTTTAAAACAGAGAAAAAGTTTCACATTTCAGATAAACTTTAAGAATAAAAATCTTAAGGTTTATTTTTTTGCCTTGAGGGGGATTTATACCTTAGACAATTAAAATAGGCTAAAAATCGAATTTAATGCGAATTACAAGTGAATGAAAGGAGAGGAGGTTATATGGACAAGCAAAAACTAAAAGGCATATGGATACCAGTGCAAATATTATTAGATGAAAATCTATCCGACAAAGAAAAAATAATACTATCAATAATCCTATACTTAAGCAAAGAAACTGGAAGTTGTTTTGCAAGTAATAAATATCTAGCCAATATTGTAAATGTAACCTCTGACAGAATATCAAAAATAGTTAGTATGTTACATAAAAAGAAATACATAGAAGTAAAATTGAAATATAAACTGCAAAGTAAAGAGGTTGAAAACAGACAGATAATACCAAATAAAAGTAAAATGTTGTTATATACTCAAAGTATAGGCAAAAATACCTATAGCAATAGATCAAAAGAACCATATCCTGTAGGTGAAAACAACAAAGATATAATAAATAATAATATAAATAAGAAAATATATAATAACGAAAAAGGAACAAATAGAAAAATTCAATTTGAATATGAACAAAGAGATTATTCTAATTTGGATTTTTCAAAATTTTATGCTAATCAGGTAAACACATTAGCATAAAAAACAAATCAGTTACATTAGCAGAAATGCTAGATAGGTAGCTGATTTTTTTATCTCGAATGAGAAGCATATTATCAAGAAAGATTCATTCGAGATAAACCATAAAAATGTGAAAGCATTTTTATGGAATGGTACATACATGCTATTAAGCAAATGCTGCACAAAAAGTATGTACCATTAAAGCTTCTTTCAAAGAAGCTGATAAGGGGGGTGTGGGGCAAAAGCCCTGCCATACGGACAAACTTGTTTGTCTAGTATGTTAGACATTCATAAGAATGTCGCAAAGAAAAAAGCAGAGGAGATACAGCAATTAGAAAATAAAAAGGAGGCAAATTAAAATATGAGTTACGCAATAGTTAGAAATGAAAAACTAACAAGAAACGAAGCAAAAGGCAGATATGTTCACAATGAAAGAAAAACAAGAGGACATACTAATAAAGATATTGATTCAACTAGAACATATTTAAACTACTACTTAAAGAACAACGAATTAAGTTATATAAAAGAATTTGATAAACTGAAAGAGGAAAACAAATTACAAGGATATATAAAAAGTAATAGCATAATAATGTGTGAAATGATATTTACATCAGATAAGGAATTTTTTGAAAGAATAGGTGAAGAAGAAACGAAAAGATATTTTGAAGAAAGTTATAAATTTGTATGTAATTATAAAAATTTAGGAGAAGAAAATATAATATCAGCAGTAGTACAACATTATCATTTTTAATGCCTAGTGGAAAAGTTCTCTATTGTCAGAAATGTAATAAGCATTTTGAGAATAATAATGGTTTGGTTGGTAAAGAAACAACTTCACCATACAAGGATAAGTCAGTGTTATATTAAAGCAATTGGATATCAAAAATATATTTAAATAATTTAAATTTGTAGGTTATAGAAATGAGAGAGCGAAAAATGGCTCTCTCATTTTGTACTTCGGAAAAAATATAATAAATAATGTTATTTTTTATTTTCTCTGCTGTAATTTATCCATTGTTCAAATTCATTAGCAGTAATTTCTTTATTCAAGTATTTTTGCTTCATTATAGCACCTTCAAATTTATATCTTTCAAATCTTTCTATAGCTTTATCAGTACCATAATGAGAAACAGAACTAGCAAGAGACATATATCTTTTTCTATATAACTCTAAAGGCGGGTTTTCTTGCAAAGACCTTTTATAAACCAAATCTCTTCCAACCTGTTTACAAGTTTTTCCTGTAATAATATCTTCTTCATTACAATATTTTGTCTCTTTCAAATTATTAGGAATAAAATACTTACCGCAATTTTGGCATTTCCTAATAACATGTTGTTTACGTGATAAAAACTCTCTTAGTTCTAAAGATAAAATACTGAAAATATCATAACTACAAAATGCATATGGAACATTATATGAATAAAGAGGTGTTTTTGTAAACATAAAAGAAAACAAATCGAAGTCTAAAGAAATATCATCAAGTGGGAGTGTCATTTTATTTACATCAATATTACTCCTATCTGCATTTATAATATCTGAATAATCATCATCGTCATCAGGACTTACTTTTAAATAGTCTATGTTGTAAGGAAGATTAAGATAATAAAAGCATAGGTGCTGTACATATAAGAACATGTCTTGGTGTTCTTTTGCTAGTTTGTGCGACTCACTTATGTAATCCTCAAAATTAAATTCAAATTTTGTTGTATAAAAACTATGCTTCTCTTCAGGATGTTCTAACGTATAGAATGTATAAAAACAATACTGATATATAAAAAATGTAAAGTATTCTATTTTTTCAAAATTTGTATTTAAAAAATCTAAAAGCAATGTTCCCATTTTTTTAGGCATACAAGCAGGTCTTTTAGTTGTGTGGAAATGCCCATCATCTATTGTTATTCGAGGATATAGAAAGAATTCTAAGTCCTTTTCTCTGTTGTATGCTATTTTATATTCCATATAAAATCCCCCTTACATCAAACAACAAAAAACGTTAAAAAAATTTTTTGTTGTTGTATAGTGTGATTAATTCGCTATAGACATTATAATAAGCATATACAAATTTGACATAATTATATTACGGAAATTAAGAAATGTCAAAGGTTATCGCACATTGAAAATTGAATAAAAAGGCTATAATACGAAATAATGATACTTTTACCTAGCCACAGACATCGCGATGGGGGTAATTCTATAAATGAGTAGAAAGGTGAGATTCCTATGTGGAGATTTAATCCAGTTGTAGTCTTGTATAAAACTTGAAAAAATGGAAACATTAGTACTAAAGGGAGTTGATAGCATGCAAGAGAAAAAGAAGTACAAGAAAAAGAATGATTTTAAAATAAATATTTTTTTTAATGAAAAAGGAGAAAATTTGGAAAGAATTGTGGAAAGAGCTTTTTGCAATTATTGCTTAAAAGAAGTAAAAAAATAACAATTAAAACAATGGTATTTGAAGGAAGAATATGATATAATATTTGGCAAGAGTATCAATATTATATCATATTCTTTATAGCTAGAAGGGAGGAAAAATTTGAGCTATACAATAATGAATAATATTGATTATAAAGTAGGCATATATATAAGACTTTCAAGAGAAGATGAAGAAAAAGAGAAGTATCAAGAAAGTGAAAGTATTGGAAATCAAAGAACTTTACTTATGCAATATATTAAACAAAATAAACTTAATTTTATAGCTGAATATGTTGATGATGGAGTTTCAGGAACAAGTTTTGATAGACCAGCATTTAATAAAATGATTCTAGATGTTGAATCAGGAAAAATAAATATGATTATAACCAAAGATTTATCAAGACTTGGTAGAAACTATGTGCAGTCTGGATTATATATTGAAAATTATTTTCCAGAGCATAATGTAAGATTTGTTGCAATTTTAGATAATATAGATACAGCTTACGACAATTCAAACAATGACATAGCACCATTTAAATCAATATTAAACGAGATGTATGCAAAAGATACATCAAGAAAAATAAATAGTGTTCTTCAAGCTAAAAGAAATTTAGGAGAATACTTGGGAACACCACCTTATGGTTATAAAAAAGATCCGGGAAACAAATACCATTTAATTGTAGATGATGAGGCAGCAAAAATTGTAAAGTTAATATACGAAAAATACCTAGAAGGTATGGGAACAATGCAAATTGCTGATTTCTTAAGTAAAAAGAAAATCCCAATTCCATCAGATTATAACAAACGAAAAAGAGGAGTAAGGTCACTCACTTATGGATTATGGCAGCAGTCAACAGTTAGATTTATTCTTTCAAATGAAGTGTATACAGGAACTGTAATTCAAGGTAAAAGAAAAAAAGTCAGCTTTAAATCTAAAAAATTTATAGACTTACCAGAAGAAGATTGGGTAAAAGTAGAAAACATGCATGAGGCAATAATTAGCAAAGAAGATTTTGAAAGAGCAAGAAAAGTAATAGACGCAACAAAAGGCTCAAGAGTTATAACAAATGACTATATTTTCAAAGGATTACTTAGATGTTATGATTGCGGGGGATATATTGGAATAAGAAGTCCAGACAAAAACGGAAATATTTATGGTAGATGTCAAAGATATGGAAGATTTGGAAAGTTTTCAGTGTGTTCACCACATAATTTTAATTATCAAGTTTTTGAAACACAGATGTTAGAGGTATTAAGGGATGTTTGCAAAAAATATACCAATATGAAAAAGCTAGAAGAAATTGCTCAAAAAGCAAAATCAAATGAAGAAAAAATAATTGATATTAGTTCAAGAATTGAAATTATAAAAGAGCAAAATGATAAAGAAACTAGAAAGCTTGAATTAATGTATGAAGATAGGTTATCTGGAATAATCTCATTGGAAGAATATATGAAAAATGCTGAACGTATAAAAGAAATTGTAAAACAAAATGAAAACTCTATAAAAGAATTAGAGCAAGAACTTGAAGGAAATAGCAAGCCTAAAAACGAAGAAAGGCTTGAAGATTTAATAGATAAATTTCTTAAAATGAAAAATCCTAATAAGGAAATAATACGAGAATTTATAGAAAAAATTGAAATTCATAGTGACAAGCAAGTGGATATTTATTTTAATTTTAAACCACTACAAGAATTAAATAATAGTTTTAGTGTAGCTAAAAAAGAATATGAGAAAAAGGCTATATAGTTGCTAATTTGTGGCATTTTATATAAGACAAAAAATGTCACAACTACAATACACACATGCTGCAATATGGGTAATAATTGCTGAAGCATTACTAGGCTTTGGAGAAAAAGCTGTAAAATATTTTTCAATGATTAATCCAATTGAGCATAGTAAAACAAAAGATAGTGTAACAAAATATAAAGTTGAGCCATATATTATCCCAGCAGACATTTATGGACAAGGTAATTTGGCAGGTAGAGGTGGTTGGACATGGTATACAGGTTCAAGTAGCTGGATGTATATTGCAGGAATTAAATATATATTAGGCTTGAATATTGAAAATGGATATTTGTGTTTCAATCCATGTGTTTCACCAAATTGGAAGGAATATTTTATTAAATATAAATATGGGAAAAGTATTTATAATATAAAATTTATTAATAAAAATAATAATGCTGAAAATGATAAAAAAATATATTTAAATGGGAATATTGTTAAAGATAATAAGATAAAATTAATTGATAATTCTTTAGTAAATAATATTGAAGTAGAATTCTAGACTTTAAGAATTAAAAACAATAATAATTTTCAATAATAATATAAAAAGTTAAAAGGAAATAGCTCAAAAATAATATAGATTTATATAAAAAAAGAAACTGGAAAACCAGTTTCTTTTTGATACTTACCAACAATAAATAGTTACCAGCGAGGGAAGTTAAAATCTAAGCTTGATTTTGTTATTTCAAGATATTTTATTCCCAAATCATAATCCCAGGTTCTCAGGAAAATCATAATGTCCTGAAATGTTGTACCAATTTCAGCACTATATTCATTAGAAGTAGCTATACTGTAAAATGTGGTATAAACAATCTGAATCTCTGGATGCTTATAATTGCTTAAGTCGCAAATACCTACCTGTTTTAATACCATTTTTCCAATTGTGTTTGCTTCATAAATATCCAACTGAAAAAGGTTAGGATACTTTTTGTTCTTATGAACATGTACTTGCTGTTTAATTTCGGAATTGTTGCTATTAAGCCTAAATGCACCAATTCCAGGTGTCTTGTAGTCTAAAGTAGTATCATAATATTTTCTTTCTGGCTGATGTCCTACTGCGACTATTGAAGACGTAAGTACGTTAAGCGCTTCAGCATTTTCCTTTGAAATTTCAACGAAAAGAAGATTGTTATCATTAATAAAATCCTCTTTGGCTATGAATTTAGGAAAAATAATTGGTATTTTTTGGGATCGGTTATTTATAAGCATATGTGCGAATCGTGGTGGACCATTATAAGCTGACCGGCAATCTGATGAATTCAAATTGCTCTTGAAAGCCTTGGTAAGTTCATGTGTCCTGCGCATAAATAATTTCCTCCTTTGCGCATTATGTATGATTTGCGTATGCGTGCAATATTGTATCAGATTTTTGCAATAAAGTCAAATTTATGTCAATTATATTTTTTCGTTTGTACCCATTTTTCAAAAATTAACAACAGAAAACTTTAACA